>JAJYKN010000022.1 GCA_021788515.1 Nitrospirota bacterium
TAGACGGCAGTTTATCCGCGCATTTCGAACACACGATAGCAGTGATGGCCGACGGCCCGGTTATACTGACGACAAAGTAAGAACGTCCGGCAATCGATGCAGGGCAGCAAACAGACCGAATAAGGGGATATGGCGAAAGAAGACTCAATAGAAGTTCAAGGTACGGTACTGGAGACTCTCCCCAACGCCATGTTTCGGGTTGAGATGGAGAATGGTCACAAGATCCTCGCACATATATCGGGCAAGATGCGGATGCACTTCATCAAGATACTTCCTGGCGATAAGGTGACGGTTGAGCTTACCCCCTATGATCTGACCAGGGGTAGGATAACGTATCGGTTCAAATAGGCATGAAGGCTGTTCGGCAGATCATAAAATCTTAAACGAAATGGAAGTACAGAACCATGAAAGTTCGGTCATCAGTCAGAAAAATTTGTCCCAAGTGTACCATTATCCGCCGCAAGGGGATTGTGCGCGTTATTTGTGAGAACGCGCGGCATAAACAACGGCAGGGGTAATTCGTACGGAATCAGATACTAGGCGTTAGACGGGTATCATTTGCTTCATCGCCGGATTGCTCGGTTTGAGGCGATGATTGAAACCTGTTTTATCCGAGGAGGAAATGTGGCACGAATTGCTGGGGTAGATCTCCCAAAAGACAAAAAAAACGAGATCGCGCTCACTTATATTTACGGGATTGGTCCGACGTCCGCGAAGAAGATTCTTGCGGAGGCCGCCATTGATCCGAACATGAAGAGCGGAAATCTTACTGAATCTGATATTGTCAAAATCCGCGCGATCCTGGACCGAGATTATACGGTGGAAGGCGATCTCCGCAGGGATGTGACGATGCACATCAAGCGTTTGATGGACATCGGCAGCTATCGCGGGCTGCGGCACCGTAAGGGGTTGCCTGCACGCGGACAGCGAACGAAGACGAACGCGCGGACACGAAAAGGGCCGAAAAAGTCAGCTATGTCAGGCAGGGGCAAAAAGAAGAGCCTGGCGAAGAAGTAAGAGACAGGATAAGCCCCTGTAGCTAGCAATTCGGCAGGGCGTAATTTTACTCAATGGAGAGCAGATGGCTAAGAAGGGTAAAGAAAGAAAGAATGTGGCGAATGGCGTAGCCCATATCCACGCCTCCTTTAATAACACGATTGTGACGATTACCGATACTGCAGGTAATGTACTTACCTGGTCCAGCGCCGGGAACAAGGGCTTCAAAGGATCACGCAAAAGTACGCCCTTTGCGTCTCAGCTGGCCGCAGAGGCTGCCGCCAAAAAGGCCATGGAACATGGAATGAAGCAGGTCGAAGTCTACGTAAAAGGGCCGGGTACCGGCCGGGAATCAGCGATTCGTGCGATTCAGGCCGCCGGACTCGAGATTGTGGCGATCAAGGATGTAACGCCGATCCCGCACAACGGGTGCAGGCCGCCGAAACGGAGACGGGTGTAGTTTTTTTAGCATATAAGGAAACGGTTCACACAGGAGGAATCACTTGGCACGGTATATTGGATCAGTCTGCAAGCTCTGCAGACGAGAGGGCATGAAGCTCTTTCTGAAGGCTGAGCGCTGCTATACAGATAAGTGCGGCGTAACGAGGAGAAGCTATCCACCGGGACAACACGGACAGGCAAGAATCAAGCAATCGGAATACAGCCTGCAGCTTCGTGAAAAGCAAAAAATCCGGCGCGTCTACGGCGTCCTTGAGCGGCAGTTCCGCGGCTATTTTGAGAAAGCTGAGCGGATGAAGGGAGTGACCGGCGATAACTTGTTGCAGCTTCTGGAAAGACGGCTTGATAACATTGTCCAGCGCATGGGGTTTGCAGGGGCCAAGAAAGAAGCACGGCAGCTTGTACGGCACGGCCATCTTCTGGTCAACGGCAAAAAAGTAAATATCCCATCCTATCTCGTTAAGGCCGGCGATGTGGTGGAGCTTCGTGAAAAGAGCCGCGGCATCGTACAGATTCAGCAGACACTTGCCGCGGTTGAGAAGCGTGGCTTCCCTTCGTGGCTGGAGATCGACAAAACGCAGTTCAAGGGCAAAGTTCTTTCTCTGCCCGCCCGCGACGAAAGCACGCTGCCCACGGTGAAAGAACAGCTGGTTGTCGAGCTCTATTCGAAGTAAGTTCACTGCTGTCCTGGTCAATTACTGGCGGCTGAGCGGACCCTCGCAGAAAGGTCTGCTTCGCTTCTTAGATATTTAAAGTTTTTTTACTCCGTTATGGAGGAATCATGCTCAGAAAAGCCAAAGATTTCCAGATGCCCAAAAAGCTACAATATGATCCCAAGAAGATAACGGATACGTACGGGAAGTTTACTGCTGAGCCTTTGGAACGGGGCTTTGGGACTACCTTGGGCAATTCATTGCGCCGTGTCCTTCTCTCTTCACTCGAGGGGTCTGCGGTTACCGCGATAAAAATATTCGGTGTACAGCATGAATTTTCGAGCATTCCCGGCGTCGTCGAAGACACGACCGACCTCATTTTGAACCTGAAAGAGGTAAGGCTCAAGCTGCATACGGACAAACCGAAGACCTTAGTGCTCAAGGCGAAAGGTCCGGGAGAAGTAACGGCAAAAGACATTGAGGCGGATGCCGAGGTAGAAATACTCAACCCGGAGCTGCATCTTGCGACGATCGACAAGAACGGCAAGCTTGAACTTGAAATGCGCGCCCGTCGCGGCAGAGGGTATGTTTCCTCGGAAAAGAACAAGGAACCGGGCCAGTCCATCGGCGTTGTTCCCATCGACTCTGTTTTTTCACCGATCCGTAAGGTGAACTTCAAGGTTGAGAATGCACGCGTGGGACAGGACACCGATTACGATAAGCTCGTGCTCGAGGTCTGGACCGATGGCAGCATCCGGCCGGACGATGCCGTAGCTCACGCGGCCAAGCTTCTCAAGGACCACCTTACGTTCTTTATCCACCTGCCCGAGGAAGAAGACGAAATCCCGGCGATGGAAGAGGAAATCAAGAAAGCTCCGACATTTAACGAAAACCTTCTCCGCAGTGTAAATGAACTTGAACTGTCCGTGCGTGCGGCAAACTGTCTGAAGAACGCAGGCATCGAAACCATCGCGGAAATGGTTCAGAAAACAGAGAGCGAGATGCTCAAAACCAAGAACTTTGGCAGAAAATCACTGAACGAGATCAAAGAAATTCTGGCCGAGATGGGGCTATCGCTGGGAATGAAAGTAGACGATAAAATCGTTGTAGAAGCGCGGCGATTGTTGGCGGAAAAACCGAGCGAATCATAATACTAATTTAGTTTGGCAAGGATAGCGAAATGAGACATGGATGCGCAGGCAGACAATTTGGGAGAAACTCAGGACACCGCAAGGCGTTACTCAGGATGCTCGTGACCGCGTTGCTCAAGAACGAAAAAATTGAGACCACGACGGCAAAGGCGAAGGAAATTCGTCCGCTGGCGGAACAAATGATCACGCTCGGCAAGCGGGGAGACCTGCACGCACGGCGTCAGGCGATCAGTTTCATCCAGGATGAGGCTGTGGTAGGAAGTCTGTTTACGCAGATCGCACCGCGGTTCACATCACGAAACGGCGGCTATACCAGGATCGTTCCGACCCGTACACGGCCCGGTGATGCAGCTCCTATGGCCGTGATCGAGCTGGTGGAGCGACAGGCGGCAGCGTCCGCTCCCAGCAAGGGTGAGAAAAAACCGAAATCGGCAAAGAAACCGGCGGCGTAGGACGGCAGTAGGGGGCCGCGCTGATCCGCTGGTCCAGCTCCACACATGACGATGAGTTCGAAGGCAAGGGTTGTGACCCTTGCCTTTTTTTATTGGATTTACACTATAGTGCTTTTATGTTACTATGATTCGGTTTTCATTCGTGCCGTTTTACGATATGGCAGATACAAAAAAGATAATCTCAGCCTTTACGGCGCACTTGCGTCTGGGCTTCTCCAGCTGGTGGGGCGGGGTCGGGTGCAGAGTGTCGTTTTTTATGACGGTGACGCTCCTTGTTATTGCAACGTTGGCAGGGGCTTTTTTTTTCTGGGAGGGGAAAAAAACGATTGATGCAGAGGTCAGGGGCCGGGTACGCTCTCTGGCACGAGAGTTGGCAGCTTTGACTTCAGATGACATTGTTTCCGAAAACCGGGCCGAGTTGAATAAAAAGGTGTCTCCCTTTTTTGACGCGAGTGAAGATTCCTTGTCCGGCAAGGCTCTCCTCTATGCGATGATCTACGATCGGCATTGCAACCTCCTCATCGGCAGTACTGCGTCGGAAGTTTTCTTTAACGGTGAATCCCATTTTTATACCCTACCTTCACGCACGAGCACTGTGCCTGAGGAAGTGCACCTTAGCTGCGAGCAGACGCAGAACCGTGAACCGACCCTGACGATTAAAAAGAGCGGAATCTATGACCTCACGCTCCCTGTCCTGAGAGCGGGCGACGTCATAGGTTTTGTCCGCGTCGGGATGTCGGGGGAGCACTACGAGAAAAAATTTTACGGCGTTATGAGAAAATCAGCCGTAGCGCTCCTCGGCATTCTTCTGGTCGGCCTGGCATTCAGCCAGATTGTCGCGCTCGGGATCACCAGGCCGATCCTGCGGCTCAGCGAAGCCGCAGAAAAACTGAGCTTGCAAAACTGGGATACCCCCCTTCCGGTCAAAGGATCGGATGAAATCAGCAAACTCGGCCATGCATTCAATCAGATGGCGCTCACGTTGAAACAACGAGAAGCCAGCCTCTCGCGGGGGAACCGAGACCTCTTTGTCCTCCACACGACGGGTTTGGATCTCATGGAGAGTCTGGATCGTGACTCGCTGCTCTCTAAGATTGCGGCACGCGCTGAAGACTTGGTGTGGGCCGACACGACG
The DNA here is from genome assembly GCA_021788515.1 of Nitrospirota bacterium. GTDB lineage: Bacteria > Nitrospirota > UBA9217 > UBA9217 > UBA9217 > JAJYKN01. The sequence continues at coordinate 4,847 of JAJYKN010000022.1, forward strand.
TCCGTGTGCATTGTCGATAGCCCGGATAGAATGCTGAAATACCTCGGGGTCTTCGGCGCCAAGGCCCAATCCATCAAGGAGCAGGAGCTGCCGCTTGAAGCAGGAGGTATTTACAACTGGATTGTGAGTTATGGCACGCCGCTTCTCATTCCCGACGCTCAAGCTGACTTCAGGCTGGACAGCTCCCGGATGAAGGAACTCGGCATCAAGAGCATCATGACGGTGCCCCTCTGGTCAACAAATACGATGACCGCGCTTCTCACGGCCATCAACAAGAAAGGCGGTTCCAGCTTCGACAAACACGATCTGAGACTGTTCACTGTTTTTTCCAACCTGTCCTCGGCCGCGCTCCAGAATGCCTCGCTTTACAGCGATCTGAAGGAGAAGATGGAAGAGCTCAAGACCGCGCAGGAACAGCTTGTCCGTTCGACGAAGATGGCCGCCATCGGGGAACTATCGGCCAATGTTGCACATGAGATCAATAACCCGCTGACGAGCGTGCTTGGATACACGACGCACCTCTTGAAGACGCTGGAATTATCCGAAGCGCAGCGAAAAATACTCATGACCATGGAACAAGAGACGCTGAGAGTCAGGAAAATCATCCGCAATCTGCTCGATTTTTCGCGCCAACGTCCGTCCTGGATGGAGCCCGCAGATATCTCTTTGCCCCTGAAGGAGACGATTGCTCTTGTTCAGGGAATCGCCGATACGTCCTCGGTGGCTTTATGCGAGTACTACCCCGCCGAACCGGCCATCGTGAATATGGCACACAACGATATGAAACAGGTTTTTCTCAACATTGCCAACAACGCGTTCCAGGCCATGCCCCAGGGGGGTGTGCTGCGGGTGAGCGTTGATTCTCTTGACCAGAAAGAGATTGTGGTTACCTTTACTGACTCCGGTAACGGCATTGCGACGGAACACCTGAGCCGGATATTCGAGCCTTTTTTTTCCACAAAGGGAAACGGCGACGGCACCGGCCTTGGTCTTTCAATCAGTTATCGAATTGTGCAAAATCACGGGGGGAGGATCGAAGTTGAGAGCTTGGAAGGGCATGGCGCCACCTTCCGGGTCGTCCTTCCTCGATACCGGAATCCCCTGGTTTCGTAGCCGGGTGAGGACATAAAGACCGGTGCGACAGCAGCAAATAGCGAGGCAAAAAAGTATCGTGTTGACGCGAATACAGCTGGTTTCAGGAATCAATCGTGCCTCAAGGAACTGAAATGGCTCATGAAGGAAGGATGTTCTGCTCTTTATCCCGACACCGGGGAATACCGCAGTTTTTTTGGCGATTGTGAGGAGCGTACCGCATGGCTGGAGAGAAAATACTCGTCGTCGACGACGAGGACATGATCAGAGACCTTTGTTACCACATCCTTTCAACTGAAGGATATCAGGTGAGCGTGGTTTCAAACGGGATGGCGGCGCTTGGGGAACTCGAACGCCTGTCCTTCGATCTGCTCATTACAGACATCAAGATGCCGGGAATAGACGGTCTTGAGCTGTTTGAGCGGGTCAAAGGCAAGAAACAGGATATCGTAACAATATTTATTACGGGGCACGGCACGCTGGATACTGCTATCGAGTCGTTGATGCGCGGGGTCGATGGCTTCGTCCTGAAACCCTTTACCCAGGAAGAACTGCTTGGGGCGGTAGACCGCGCAATCAACCGGAGCAGGCTGCAAAAAGAAAACATTCGGCTCAAGGCGCTCATCCCGCTGTTCGAGATCAGCAAGCTGCTTGTGACCGAAATCGATCTTGCCCACCTGTTTAAACTCATCACCGAGGTCCTGGTGCAGGAATTCTCCGTTGATCGAGTCTCGCTCATGCTGATGGACGAGACCAGCGGCACCCTGCTGATCCGCGCGTCGCACGGGTTGCCGACTGATATGGCGTTGAAGTCACGGCGCAAGATCGGCGAAGGAGTTGCGGGGCTGGTGCTTAAGTACCGGAAACCGTTGATCATATCGGCCGGAAAGCACCCGGATCAGGAGGTCATGGACGCGATCAATCTGGAGGACATGCCTGCCTCATCCATGTCGGTCCCCCTCATCGGGAAAAACAAACTCTTCGGCGTTCTGAATGTGAGCAAGTTATCGGGGCCGCCGTTCACGACCAGCGATTTGCAGATCGTCCTGATCCTCTCCAGCCAGGTCGTGACGGCCATGGAAAATGCCGCTCTGTACGAAGATCTGCGGGAAAACTACTTCCGGACCGTTCAGGCCCTCGTGGCCGCCGTCGAGGCAAAAGATCCCTACACCCGCTGGCACTCCACCAATGTGGCGAAATACGCCGTGGCCATCGCGCGGGACCTGGGGATGAGCCCGTCGCATCTCGAGGAAATCCATATCGCCGCCATTCTGCACGACGTGGGCAAAATCGGCATCAGCGAGCTTATTATCAGCAAGCCGGAACGCTTGAGCCGGGAGGAATTCGACATTATGAAAGATCATCCGGCGCACGGCATCAGGATTCTCGAACCAATCGATTTTTCAGCCACGATCATCGATGCGATCTACCAGCACCACGAACGGTATGACGGAAAAGGTTATCCTCAGGGGCTTGCCGGCGATCAGATAACGCTCCCCGCACGGATTCTGAATGTAGCAGATACCATCGATGCGATGGTCTCCGAGCGCCCGTACCGCGGGACGATCTCGAGCCAGGAGGTTCTGGCGGAGCTTGCTCAGGAGTCGGGACTGCAATTTGATCCGCACGTGGTGGAATCCGCCAAGCGACTTATTGAAAAAGGACTGCTGAAGCTCGGCATGCATTCCTATCACCAGTATGCCACCGGTACGGATAAAATGGATAAAGATGGGAAAGAAGATTTATCATAGCCGGAAGAGAACCGGTTTTCTGCGGAACCTGCGTCAGAAAGCAGCAGGCAGGGTCCGTCGCCTTGCGGGCGCCCTTCGAACCGCCGGTACGGAGGAACGTCGTTACGATGACGCTCTGCGCCATATGGGCAGTCTCCTGGACAGCGTGACCACCGGCATCATCTCCCTCGATGGTGAAGGCAGGATCAGGATTTTTAACGCCGCAGCGGAGAAGCTCTTTCGGCTGCCTCGCGTCATGGTGATCGGGCGGCACATGAGCGAGATCGGCCGCATTATGGGCTTTGATGATCAATCTCTCCGGGCGCTGTGGGAGCGCCTCTCCGATGCGGTCTGGGCGGCAGGCGCGGCGCTTGACCTCGAATACGATCTTCTCCTGAAAGAAAACCAACGCCACGTGATTACGTACAGCGTCTACCCCCTCGGCAGGATGGCCTGGTCGATCGGCGACGGTGTCGTCATCATGCTTGAGGACATTACCCGGAAAAAGGAGATGGAAGACCAGATTTCCGATGCCCGGAAGCGGCTCCTCGCCGTGTTCGACGGAATTACAGACGGGATCCAGGTCATTGATAACGATTTTTGCATCACTGCCGCGAACAAATCCATGACCGGCCTCCTTGGCCGTGCCATTAAGGTCGGCGAGCATTGCTTTCAGGCGTGCGCAGGCGATGTCAAGGTGTGCGCAGACTGTCCTGCGAGAGAAACGTTCCGCACCGGGCAGCCGGCATCAACAACGAAAAAGCTCTTGCAGTCGGCCACCCGCGGTTCCGACGAACGCGTAGTCGAACTCAGTACCTTCCCGCTTCTGGACCGGGGAGGCCGCGTGGTGCAAGTTGTGGAATACATCAAAGATGTGACTGAGCGCGTCCGGCTTGCGGAACGGCTGGAGCAGTCGCGCAGGCTGGCAGAACTTGGTGAAATGGCTGCCCGCGTCGCCCATGAGGTGCGAAACCCCTTGAATGCAATTATCGGCGCCGCACACTATCTCTCTACCGAGTACGAACGGGATGAGACGGTGCGGAAATTTACCAGCCTGATCAATCGGCAGGCGACCCGGGTCAACCAGGTGGCTTCGGATCTTCTCTATGTATCCAAGCCGATCCGCACGTGCAAAACCGCAGTCGACGTGAATGCCCTCGTGGACCAGGTGCTCGATTCCCTTTGCGAGCAGTTGCAAGAGCATCATATCTCCCTGACCCGCGACCAGGCGATGGAAATGCCGCCTCTTCATGCCGATGAACTCCAGATCGAACAGGCGCTGCAGAATATCCTCCGAAATGCCGTAGAATCCATGGCGGAAGGAGGGACACTGCGTGTCGAGACAGCCCTTACGACGGGAGGAGACGCCATCGAGCTCCGGATACAGGATACCGGCCAGGGCATTGCGGAGCGCGACCGGGAACGGATATTTCAGTCGTTTTTTACCACAAAGGTCAAAGGCACCGGCCTCGGCCTGACTATTGTACAACGGGTGCTCAACAATCATGGAGGCAAAATTTTGATGGAGCATCCGGAAACGGGCGGCACCAGGGTGGTGGTCCGGCTGCCGGCAATGATCGAGTCTCCTGTTCGCAGTTCGGAGTTCAACGTGATGGATGATGCCGCCGCAGGAGAAATCCCCCGGCAATCCTCAGTCCGCATTCA
>JAJYKN010000023.1 GCA_021788515.1 Nitrospirota bacterium
TAGCTCATGGTTCATAGTAAAAGCTTTTGCTATAAGCTATCAGCTATGAGCTGTTTTTTCGTCTTTATAACGAGTCCTTGACTTTTTCCAGTGTGCTTTTCACGCGCTGTTCGTGATAGTTGTGCAAGACTTCCCTGATCCGCGGGCTCTTGACGATCATTTCGTTGAGGTCTTCCTCCGCGACCTCGAGCACGTCCGATTCCTCCGTCGTCTCAACAGTGGCAGTCCTCGGCTTTCCCGTGAGGAATGCGATCTCACCGAAGAAGTCACTTGCCTGGAGAGCGGCGAGCTCCACCTTTTTGCCCATGACTGTCGCAACGACTTTCACGGAGCCCCGGGTGAGGATGAAGACCGATCTTCCCGTATCGCCTTCCTTGATGATGGCCTTGCCGGGGGGCATGGTATGGATGATCATCCGCTTCGTGAATTCGTTGAATTCCTCCTGGGTAAAGTCGGAGAAGAGCGGGATAACGCTTCGCGTCGGCTCCAGCGCTCCGTCCTCGATCGGCTCGAGTTTCAGCTCGGAGACCGATTTGTTGGTGTGCAGCAATTCGATCCTGCCCTGGGCGTCCTTGTTCGCGGGATCAAGCCTGAGAGCGAGCTTGTACTGCGCCAGGGCCTTGACCACGAATCCCTTCTCGGCGTACAGGTCGGCGGCATGGATATATTCCTTCACCGCTTCCGCTTTCTGGTTCATTTTCTGGCGCGCGTCGCCGATCCGCACCCGGATGATAGGATCCTGATCGATGGCAAAGAGTTTTTCCATCTCCGCGATGGCGGATTTCCAATCAGACTTTCCGAGATATTTTTGTACGTTTTCGGCAATTGCAGCTTTTTCAGAAGCCACTGGTAACCTCCCTGGTTAGGCGTCGTAATGTGTCCATGAAGTTATCGCGCCACATGAGTTTTGAAATCATCGTACTGAGGATTAATAACCCCTCTTTTCCGAATTCTCAAAGCGCGTATACTTGTGCATGAAGGTCATATTCACGATGCCCACCGGACCGTTTCTCTGTTTCCCGATGATCACCTCGGCAACACCCCGTTTGCCGCAGAGACATTCTCCGTCGTGAGGGCACTCGCACTTATTGTAGACTTCGTCCCGGTAAATAAACATGATCACGTCGGCATCCTGCTCGATGGCGCCGGACTCGCGGAGATCGGCAAGCATCGGCCGCTTGTCCTTGCCTCTCGTTTCCACCGCACGGTTGAGCTGCGACAGCGCAATCACGGGAACCTTGAGTTCCTTGGCCAGGGCCTTGAGGGAACGGGAAATGTTCGAAATTTCCTGTTCCCGGTTGTCCGAATCGCTGCGGCCGCGCATGAGCTGCAGGTAGTCGACAATGATGAGATCGAGCCCGTGATCGACCTGGAGCCGCCTGGCCTTGGCCCGCATCTCCAGCACCGAGATTGCAGCCGTATCGTCGATGTAGATCGGCGCCTCGGACAGCCGGCCGGCAGCCATGGTGAGTTTCGGCCAGTCGGATTCGGAAAGAAAGCCCGAGCGGAGCTTGTGCGCGTCCACCCGCGCCTCTGAGCAGAGCATGCGAAGGACAAGCTGCTCCTTGGACATTTCCAGGCTGAAGACGGCCACGGCCTTGTGATGATCCATGGCGGCATGGGCCGCGATGTTCAAAGCGAACGCCGTCTTGCCCATGGACGGCCTGCCTGCGATGATGATGAGGTCGCTTGGCTGGAGACCCGAGGTCATTTTATCAAGATCAAGGAAGCCCGTAGCCAGGCCGGTGATCATCTCCTTGCGTTCGTAGAGGCGCTCGATGGTCTCGAAACTGCTCTTGACGATATCTTTGAGCGCAACAAAGGAATCCCGCATTTTCTGCTGGGATATTTTGAAGATCGATTCCTCGGCCCGGTCGAGGAGCTCATCGATGCTGTTGACGGACCGTGTGTCCTCGTAGCTCTGGGTGATGATGTCCGTGGAGGAGTGGATCAGCTGGCGCAGGACCGATTTCTCCCGCACAATCCTGGCGTGGTTTTTGATGTTTGCCGCCGTCGGCACAAGGCTCACAAGCTGCGCGAGGTACGACGAGCCGCCCGCGGCGTCCAGGCCGACCTTGCCGCGGAGCGCGTCGGTCAGCGTCACCAGATCGATCGCCTCTCCGGACTCGAACATGTCGAGCATGACGGAATAAATCCTGCGGTGGATATCTTTGTAGAAATCCTCGGCGGACAGCATTTCGATGACTTTATTGATGGAATCGTTTTCGATCAGGATGGCGCCGAGCACCATCTGTTCGGCTTCAATGTTTTGCGGGGGAAGTTTCTGAAGGGAGACCTCGGTCTGGACGGACATGATTCAACCTCGCGGACCAGTAGAAATAAAAAAAGAAGCCGGAAGTCAGAAACCAGCATGCATCTCTGACCTCTGTCTCCCGGCTCCTGAATTCAGTTGGTTTATGCTACTCTGCTGCAACCACCGTGACTTTAAGCTCCGCCGTAACGTCCGCATGCAGCTTCACGGTCAGCGTATATTCGCCCAGCCGCTTGATGGGCTCGTCCAGGACGATCTTGCGCTTGTCCAGCTCGACACCCTGGGCTTTTGCCGCTTCGGCAATGTCCATGGTCGTGACGGAACCAAAGAGCTTGCCTTCTTCCCCAACCTTGGCCTTGATGGTGACCGCGAGGCCCTTGATCCTGTCTGCTTCCACGGCCGCCTCTTTTTTCATTTTGCGGATGCGGTCCGAGACCATCTTCTTGGCATGATCCATGGCATTAACGTTCTTGGGCGTTGCTTCGATTGCCTTCTTATTCGGGACCAGATAGTTTCTGGCATACCCGTCAGCAACCTTGACGAGGTCGCCTATTTTCCCTAATTTGTCGATATCTTCCCGTAATATTACCTGCATTTCCGATACTGCTCCTTTCGCGTGAATGATGGCACGATAGTACCAGAAACAGGGTCACAGTGTCAACAAAGAAGTGGCGCCCAGCATTTGCTGCAGCGGGGAGAAATTCCGCTAGTTTCCACTCACTTTCTTCTTGATCTCGTGCAGTTTGTTCATGGCATCGAGCGGGGTCATGGTGTCGAGGTTAAGCTCTTGCAGTTCCTTGAACAGCAAACCTGCCTCGCTCGCAAAAAGCCCGAGCTGCGGTTCGACTGCATCCGTCGCAAGAGATGCTTTCCCCTGAAGTCTTTTGTCATCCCTTCTCCCCGTCACCCCGTCTCTTCGTCCGACTTTAGGCGCCGCAACCGGTTCACCCAAATCATTGAACTCGGCCTTTTCGAGGTTGGCCAGCACTTCCTTGGCGCGCATGATAACGGCCTGGGGCAGTCCCGCGAGGCGGGCGACCTGGATACCGTAGGACTTGTCCGCGCCGCCTTCGATCACTTTCCGCAGAAACAGGATCTGATCGTTCCATTCTTTGATGGCCACGGTGTAGTTCTTCACCCGGTCCATGGTGAGGGCAAGTTCGGTGAGCTCATGGTAATGCGTGGCGAAGAGCGTCCGTGCCCGGAGCTTCGTGTGGATATACTCGGCAACGGCCCAGGCAATGCTGATGCCGTCAAAGGTTGAAGTGCCCCTGCCGATCTCATCGAGGATGATGAGGCTCCGGTCCGTGGCATTGTTCAGGATGTTGGCGGTCTCGTTCATCTCGACCATGAACGTGCTCTGCCCGCGCGCGATGAAGTCCGAGGCGCCGACGCGCGTAAAGATCCGGTCTACGATCCCGATCTGGACTTCCCGGGCGGGAACGAAGCTCCCCATCTGCGCCATCAGCGTGATGAGCGCCACCTGGCGCATGTACGTGGATTTCCCGGCCATATTCGGTCCCGTGAGGATGATAAGCTGGTTTTCCTCGCAGTCGAGGACCGTGTCATTCGGAATAAACCGTTCCCCGCTAAAGAGTTGTTCGAGAACGGGATGCCTCCCCTCGACGATCCTGAGCGTATCGCCATCGAGGATCGCGGGCCGGGAATAGGCGTACTTGGCCGCTGCCTCGGCAAGGGACAGGAGAGAGTCCAGAATTGCGAGCCTGCGAGCCATGTCCTGGATGCGGACGGTCCGGGCTGACACCGATTCACGCACTTCCTGGAAGAGGCGATACTCCAGGTCGAGGATCTTTTCCTCGGCGCCGAGCACCTTTTCCTCGTACTCTTTCAATTCGGGAGTGATAAACCTCTCCGCGTTCGCCAGGGTCTGTTTGCGGATGAAGTCCTGCGGCACGCTGGCGAGGTTGGCCCTGGTGATTTCGATGTAGTATCCGAACACCCTGTTGTAGCTCACCTTGAGCGAGCCGATGCCCGTGCGCTCGCGCTCGCGCTGCTCAATGCCGGCGATCCACCCCTTGCCCTCGGAACTGATGGAGCGCAAATCGTCAAGCCCGGCGTTAAACCCTTTTTTGATCAGCTTGCCTTCCCGGAGCGTATAGGGAGGGTCGTCGTAGACGGCCTTATCGATGAGCTCGAACACATCCTGGAGATCGTCCCATCCTTCCACAAGATCGAAGGTAAGCCTCGCGCTGCAACCCGCCAGCTGCTCCTTGATACGCGGCAGAGCGGTAAAGGATTGTTTGAGCGCGATCAGGTCCCGGGCATTCGAAGCTCCCAGCGAGGCCCGGCTGATAAGACGCTCCAGATCATATACAGCGCCGAGCGAAGCCCGGAGGTCGGCACGGAGCTGGTGGCTGTCCTTGAATTCGGCCACAACGTCAAGCCGCCGCTCGATCTCAGCGGGATTCATGAGTGGATTTAAAAGCCACTCACGCAGCTTTCTCCCTCCCATGGACGTGGCCGTGAAATCAAGTATTGAAAGAAGCGTCCCCTGGCTCGAGCCGTCATAGATATTCCTGGCCAGTTCGAGATTGCGCTGGCAGGAGGCGTCCATCATCATGTACTCGCGGGCCAGGAACGGCCGGATGGTCCGGATATTCGTGAGCGCGGTTTTCTGCGTGTCTTCTATATAGCGGAGAGCCGCACCGGCGGCTGAAATGCCGATTTTCATGCCGTTGCATCCGAAACCTTCGAGGGAAGCGGTCTTGAAGTGATCCAGCAGGGTGCGCAGCGCGGTTTCACGGTCAAAGGTCCAGTCGTCATAGGCGTTGACAGCCTGTGTATACTGGCGAAGCAGCGCCCCGAGACCTTCGGAAAGCTGATGCCCTTTCGGCAGGACGATCTCACGGGGCGTAAACCGTGCAAGCATGGCATCCAGCTCAACAAGGTTGTCGGCCCCGCGGACCTCGGCTATGAAAAAATTACCCGTTGATATGTCGAGAAAAGAAAGTCCGTACCCCTCTTTGGCCGGATAGAGGGAAGCGAGATAGTTGTTGTCCTTCGCGTCAAGCAGGTTCGCGTCCAACACCGTTCCCGGCGTCACGACGCGGATCACTTCCCGCTTCACGAGCCCCTTGGCGAGTTTGGGGTCCTCGACCTGCTCACAGACGGCGACCTTAAAGCCCCGCCTGATGAGTTTGGCAATGTATCCCTCGGCCGCGTGATAGGGGAAGCCGCAGAGCGGCGTTTCAATGCCCTTGGACTTGTTCCGCGCCGTCAGCGTGATCTCGAGCACTTTCGAGGCCGTTACCGCGTCCTGATCGAACATCTCGTAGAAATCACCCATGCGGAAAAGCAGGATCGCGTCGAGGTGGCGATGCTTGATCTCGCGGTATTGTTTCATGAGAGGGGTAAGTTCGGACATAATTATGATCTATAGGAAACCGGAAGTCAGGAATCAGAAAACAGTATGGAAAAATTATATGCGCCCGGTAGTTGATGATTCTCCCCATCCCGCGGGAGACCCATCATTGATTTTCCCGTGAATCCCGGTTTCAGGAATCCGACTCCTTGGACGGGATACTGAGCCCAAGCCTTTTCATCACCAGTTTGATATCCTCCCACACCTTCCCTTTCTCCCCCGGACTCCTGAGCAGATAGGAGGGATGGAACGTCGGCATGACCGGGATTCCTTCGTACTCCTGCCACTTGCCACGCATCCGCGTGATGCCCTCTTTCGTATTGAGCAGGTTCTGTGTCGGCACATTGCCGAGCGTAACGATGGCCTGTGGTCTGATAACTGCAATCTGTTGCTTCACAAAACCGATGCAGGCCGCCACCTCATCGGCCTCGGGATTCCGGTTTCCCGGCGGCCGGCACTTCACAATATTGCAAATATACACCTCTGCTCGCTTGATTCTCATTCCTTTTTCGATGATGTCGGTCAGCAACTGACCAGCGGCGCCGACAAAGGGCCTGCCCTGTTGATCTTCCTCAAATCCGGGGCCTTCGCCGACAAATACCAGTTTTGCTTCCGCGTCCCCTTCACCGAAAACAATGGCATTTCTGCCCTTGTGCAGTTTGCATCTGACGCATTCGCCCAGTTGCTCGCGGATGGAAGCCAATGTTTCCGGATGAACTGAAGAAGTTCCTCCCTCGTCTCCCCGCGCTGACGGGGGGACCGCTTTTTTGACCTTCTGGTTCGTGACAGGAGGCGTGGAGGGACTTGCATCAATCTTTGGCGCATTGTGGGACAAAGGAGCGACAGATGAAGGGACAGCGACAGCGATGACGCGCACCCCGAGAGCCTTCTGATACTCGAGATGGGTCCTTACCTGGGTTACGATATCCAGCAGCTCGCGCCGAATCTCATCCATGGAACACGCACCTGTCTTCGCACTTCGAACTCTGAACCTCGAACTTTGAACTTTGAACTTTGAACTAATTCCCCCACTTGAGTTTGCTTCTCAGGATCTCGTAATAGCTCTTCGTGGGGTGCTTGATCAGCCTCATCTTGAACCGGGAACGTTTAATCTCCACAACGTCATTCGGCATGAGCGGAAAACCGATCTGACCGTCAAGGGTGAGCGATACGTCCTCGCTCCGGGAGGTAAGGCATACGGTGACCACGACGGTATCAGGCAGGGCGATGGGCCGGTTCGAAAGCGTATGAGGGCAAATGGGCGTCACGACAAAACAGTGGATCGTCGGATGGATTATGGGTCCGCCCGCGGAAAGAGAATAGGCCGTCGAGCCCGTCGGCGTTGCAACGATCAATCCGTCCGCCCTGAGCGTGGTCAGCTGGCCGTCGCTCACGGTGATCCTGAGCTCCATCATGCGCGCCAGCGCGCCTTTGTTGATCACCGCGTCGTTCAGCACGCGGTACCGCGCTATGTGTTTTCCGTCACGGATAACGCTCGTGGAAAGCATCATCCGGTCCTCGGTTTCGAGTTTGCCGGCAATCGCTTTTTCAAGGTTGTCGTACAATTCGTCGAGGGATACTTCGGCCATGAAGCCCAGGCTCCCGAGGTTCACCCCGAAAATCGGCACGTTCGTATGCGCATCAGCGACGTGCCGCGCAGCGGACAGGAGCGTCCCGTCTCCGCCGAGCACGATCAGCATTTCGACGAGAGCAGGCAGCTCGGCGCGGTCGTATCCCTTCCTTTTGATCGATGCGGCCGTTTCCCGATCGATAAAGACCTTCTTGCCCCGCGATTCAAGCCAGATTGTCAGTTTCTGTGCAGCTTTCAATGCCGCGGGGATGTCTTTTGCAATAATGCCGATTTTTTTCATGTTGTTTTTTTGACCGCAGGCTTTTCGCCGCGGCCTCATCTCTTAAATCTTGTTGAGCGTCACCCGCAGCTCATCCAGCAATTTCTCATACCGCTCGCCTTCCGCAAGAAAACCGATCTCGCGGCTGTGGTCGTCAACATAGGAAAGATAGACGCTCAAAGCTTCTCCGGGGAGCTCATCCTCGGCGCGGTCCGCCCATTCTATGACCGTCACGCCGTCCGAGTCAAGGTACTCCTCAAAACCGATGTTCCCGAGTTCGCCGGGATCAACGAGGCGGTACAGATCGATATGATAGAACGGCACCCTGCCCTCATACTCATTCACAAAAGTAAAGGTAGGGCTCGTGATATAGTGCTCCTGGACGTCAAGCCCCTGCGCGATACCGTAGGAAAAGCTCGTTTTGCCCGCGCCAAGGTCGCCGTACAGGCAAACCGTATCGCCGGCTTTCAGGCGCGCGCCGAGCATCTCGCCGATCTTCCAGGTCTGCTCCGGGCTTGTGGTGATCACGCTGAACACTATTTAGCCTGCTGGGCCACGGCCTGGACGACGTCGCGCTTGCCGATGATGCCCGTGACTTTCCCGGCTTTGACCACCGGCAGCAGATGGATTTTCTTCTCGGACATGATCGTGGCAATATCAACGATTGAAGTTTCTTCCGTGATCGTGACGACCTTGCGGGTACAGATGTCCCCGACCCTGGTGGCGGTCAGTCGTTTCACGTCCTGCTCGAACTTCTTCGAGCTTTCGAGATAAATGGCCGCATCGAGGAAGCTGACCACGGTCGGAATGTGCAGCCGCTTGTTCCGATCGATGAGATCGTTGTCGGTCACGATGCCGTACAGAGCTCCGGAATCATCAACGACCGGCACGCCGCTGATCTCGTTCTTGACGAGAAGCGACGAGAGCTTTTCGACGGAGCTGTCCGGTGTTACGGTAATGACGTTCTTCGTCATAATATCTTTAGCAATAAGCATAAGGACCTCTCAGGGGAAATAGTTTTAATCATTCTCTTGTTTCTTTTATCGCTTCTGATATTTTTTCGATCAGGTCTCCGGCGATCATCGACGCTTCGCCCTTCTCTTTCGCCGCCAGGTCGCCTGCCCGGCCATGGAGGTACACTCCGAGGCACGCCGATTGAAGAGAAGAATATCCCTGAGCCAGGAGGCTGCCGATCATGCCTGTCAGCACGTCACCGGTGCCGCCTGTCGCCATTCCCGGATTGCCGGTGGAATTGACGTACCTCCGGCCGTCAGGCGTTGCGACCACGGTGCCTGCTCCCTTGAGTACGAGGGTCACCCTGTACTTTGCGGCAAAAGAGGCTGCCATGCCGAGCCGGTCCTTCTGAACGTCGGCTGTCGATATTCCCAGCAGCCTCGCCATCTCGCCGGGATGGGGCGTCATGATGACCGGAACCTGGGTCTTCCTGAGCACGTCGAGAGAACCGGCAAGCGCGTTCAATCCGTCAGCATCGATTACAACGGGGACGGTGATCTGCTGGACGAAATTCCTCACCATCCGCACAGTTTCATAATGGGTGGAAAGGCCCGGACCGATCGCGCACGCGCTCATCTTCATTGCTGATTTGATCAGTTCGTTTTCAGCCCCGATCCCGATCGTGCCGTCTATGCTTTCCGCTGACGGGATGCA
>JAJYKN010000024.1 GCA_021788515.1 Nitrospirota bacterium
GAGTATCGGCGTCGATGAGAAAAAGCCCAAGGCAGCCGCAACCGGCGTGATCACGGGTGCGGAAGTGTACGTTCCGCTTGAGGGCATCATCGACCTGGCGCAGGAGCGCGACCGGCTCCAGAAGGAAATCGCGAAGATCTCCAAGGACATCGACGTATTCTCCAACAAACTTTCGAACAAGAACTTTGTGGACAAGGCGCCCAAGGAAGTGGTGGAGAAGGACACCGCCAAGCTTGAGGAGTTCAAGGCGAAGCGGGACAAGCTGGAGCAGAGCTTGAAAATGCTGGTGTAGGGTCTTTTTTGTCGGACAGGCCCGACTGGTCTGACAAGTCCGACTTGTCAGGAGCAAAACTATGCGCGACAAGAGCGATTTAATCCCGCCCCATGGCGGTTACCGCAAGCTGCGCAGTTTCCAAAGCGCTCAAATCGTGTACGACTCAACCGTAGTCTTCTGCGATCGATTCGTGGACAAACGCTCGCGCACGCACGACCAGATGGTCCAGGCTGCGCGGAGCGGCGTCCAAAACATCGCGGAAGGCAGCATGGCCTCCGCGACCTCCAAGAAGACCGAACTCAAGCTGACCAACGTGGCGAAGGCCAGCCTGGAAGAACTGCTTTTGGATTACGAGGACTTTCTCCGCCAGCGGGGAATGCGCCTTTGGGACAAAAATTCTCTGGAAGCGCTCGCAGTGCGGAAACGCTATCAGTCCGACCCGTCCAACACGTCCGATATGTCAGATCCTTATTCCATTAAAACCGCCACCGCCGAAACCGCGGCAAACACTCTCCTCTGTCTTGTCAACCAGGCCAGCTACCTACTCGGCCGACAATTAGAAAAACTTGAGCAGGTTTTTCTTTCCGAAGGCGGCTTCACCGAGCGGCTTTACCAGAAACGGCAGGCTGCGCGTAAAGACCTCAATAGCGGGAAGCAAGACCGATAAGTCTATTCTCATCACGTTGCATCAAGGAACTCGATTGTGAGAAAAGAAACTAAACCGCTCCCTTCCGCGCCGAAAGCTTGGTTGAAAGAAATCGCCGCCGCATATCTTGACGCGGAAGAGGCGATCCCGTTCGGTCCTTTGGCCGGAGTGGTGATTATGAAAAAGGACTTGTTCCACTTGGCCCCCGCCGTGTGTCTCAAGTTCAGGGGGCTGGAACAGAAGAAGAATATCAAGAAAGTGACGGAAGCCGCCCTGAGCAGTTATGTTGCAACGCTGGACACTGCGCTGGAGGCCATGGCGGACCCGCAGATGGCGTTTGCCTTCTGTTACATTGCGAGTCACTTCGGGTTGGGGCTTTTGACCGACGAAGAGGCGACCGGCATATTGGAATATGTTGAGAAGCATCTGGATGAACTGAGAAGGATGATACCGTGTGGCGGGCCGTTGTAAATGGGCGGTCAATGTGAAGTGGACTGAACAAAGGTAAATGGGCGACCCCCGGAGGCCCGTCCGCCACCGGCTCAATGACTTTGCCGATATCCCGGCAACGACCGCCGAATCCGATGCCATGAGCAAAAATGCGAAAAAAGCAGGACTTCAAGTTCGAAGGCTTGACCAGCTGATATGTCTTTATGTGCATTGCAAAGGAGGAATTATGAGCAACTCTGATTTCGACTACGATGTCGTGGACCCGAATGCTTCCGAGCAAATTGTTCCCGTTTATCCTGTTGCCCAGTGGCACAATGGGCAGCAGGCGCTCAAGGCCCTCGGGGGCGTGCAATTCTCCGGTGGTGTGGTCCTGCCGGAAAAGTATCTGTCCGATGGCTCTTCTTTTCCCGGCTGGACAAAGGAGCGGATAACCTTTCGCAGCGGGAAGGAAGAAAACGCTTTGACGGCGCATAAAATCAGTATAGCCCCGATCCGTACTCGCTTTCGCTGGTTTGCGAGGCAGGGCGCGGAAACAGCCTATTATCCTCGCCAGGCCTTCGTCATGGGCGCGAACATGCGAGGGCATTTGCAGGTGCTTGCGGCAATGCAAGGGGCTTCCGATCCGATCGTGATTACCTTCAAAGGGAAAGCTTCTCAAGCGTTTGAGTCTCTGCTGAAGGATTTCGGTGCAAAGGTTGCACAGGCGGCCAACCGGCAGGCGCCGAAAGGAAAGGCCCTTCCGCGCTACGCATTCTGGATGCCCATCGCTCCCGGTCCGCATACCAAGGCTGGAGGCGCAGGGCACGAATCGGTTGTGACCCTTCCGACTCTTGGTTTGGCCGCGGACATTACCCCGGAGTATCTGCGGTCGCTGTACATCGGTCGCGACAGCCTGATCCGCTTTCAAGAGTGGCACCAGGAAGCCGGCGCCTGGGTCGATGCCTGGGAGAAGAGCGGCGTGGAGCATGGCGACACCGCTACGGACCATGATGAGGAACCGGATGGCGGACAGGCGCAGAAACCAAATGTCTTGTGAAAAGCAGATTAACAATATATAATCACGGATAAATGGGTATTCCTGTGTTTATGCCATCGGATCGTTACCTGACCCTTGGAAGACATCCTCGTTTAGCTGATTGAGAAATTATTTATTCGGAGTTTGATTTGGACCACAATCTAAAAAAACTTGTAGAACATGCTCTTTTCGAAGATCTCGGTCCCGGTGACGTAACATCGGAGGCAACGATCAGTCCGGAGTCCCTGTCCATTGCCGCGATGCTGGCGAAGCAGGACCTTGTTCTGGCCGGTCTTGACGTTGCCCGCGCCGTCTTTCTGTATCTTGATCCCGATATCCAATTTACCCCTTTTGCGCACGATGGCGAAAGGGTAAAGGCCGGCACCGAGATCGCGAAACTGTCCGGGAACACACGTGCCTTGCTTGCTGCCGAGCGTGTGGCCTTGAACCTTCTCCAGCATTTGTCCGGCATCGCGACGTTGACGGCAAAGTATGTTGAGCAGGTGAAGGGTTTGAAGGCCGAAGTGCTCGATACGAGAAAGACGCTGCCCGGTTTGCGGCAGCTCGAAAAGTACGCAGTAAAGATCGGCGGCGGGAGAAATCACCGTTTCGGTTTGTACGACGGCGTGCTGATCAAAGACAATCACATCAAGGCCTCGGGCAGCATCACGAAGGCCGTAGAAAACGCGAGGAAGTCAGCCCATCATCTCCTGAAGATCGAAGTAGAGACCTCGTCGCTTGACGAGGTCCACGAGGCGCTCTCGGCACGAGCGGAGATCATCATGCTCGACAACATGCCGCTCGGCCTGATGCGCGAGGCGATGAAGCTCATTGCCGGGAAAGCCCTGGTTGAGGCGTCGGGCAATGTGACGCTCGAAACCGTCCGCGCCATCGCCGAGACAGGCGTTGATTTCATATCCTCGGGAAGCCTGACCCACTCGGCTCCGGCTGCGGACATCAGCATGAAGATAAAATGAGAGGGTCAAGGGTCAAGTAGCAAGGGTCATGGATGGAATTATTGAGAGTGTTTCCTTGACCCCTGCCCCGTGACCCTGTATTTAAATGTATAAAGAAAAAATTCTGAACCTCCTGCGCTTATCCCGCACCGCCTATCTCTCCGGCGAAGAGCTTGCGCGAAAGACCGGCGTTTCCCGGACCATGGTATGGAAGCACATCAAGTCGCTTGAGCGCGACGGGTTCGGGATCGAAGCAATGCCGTCGCAGGGGTACCGTATTACCTTTGAGCCTGATATCCTTCGCCAAAACGATATCAAGCAGGGGCTCAAAACAAAAGTCGTTGGAAAAGAAACACACCTGTTCCCTGAGATTGCGTCGACCAACACGCTTGCCATGGAGATGGCGACGCAGGGAGCAGCCGAGGGGACTGTCGTGATCGCCGAGCTGCAGACCGGGGGCAAAGGACGGCTCGGCAGGAAGTGGATATCACCAAAAGGAAACCTGTATCTCAGCGTCATTCTGCGGCCGAACATCCCGATGCATAAAGCGCCGATCATTACGCTGATGGGCGCCGTGGCAGTAACGTCCGCCATACGGAACCTGTGCAACGTCCGCGTAGCGATTAAATGGCCGAATGACCTTCTTATCGCGAACAGGAAAGTAAGCGGGCTCCTGACTGAAATGAGCGCGGAGCAGGACCGGATCAGGCACCTGGTGCTCGGCATCGGCGTGGACGTGAACATGGAGCAGGACAGCCTGCCCCCGGACCTGCGGCCGCTCGCAACCACGCTTGCGGCGGAAGCTGGAACTAAAATAAACCGCACCGAGCTGCTCCGGGAGATCCTTCGTCAACTGGACTATTGGTATCAGGCCTTTCTCAGCAATACCGCCGGCGTGCTGCGAGAATGGGAAAAGCTCAACATGACCATTGGCAACCGCATCACTGTGAGCGGCGCAGGCGAGACGCTTGAGGGCCTGGCCCAGGGTATCGATGAAGAGGGCAGGCTCATCGTGCTGCGTGACGACGGCGCTACGCGGCACGTTGCGGCGGGAGATGTGAGTATCGTGAAAGGGAAAAAATGACACGGGGACGCGGCGAGAGGGAGACGGGGGGACGAAAAATTAATTCTCCCCGTCACCGCGTCGCCCAGTCTCCCCGTCTGCTCTACCCGGAGGAATCATGTTACTAGCCATTGACATCGGAAACACAAACGTCGTTCTCGGCGTCTTCGACGAGGAAAGACTCGTCGAGAACTGGCGCGTGGGCACCAACACGCAGATCACGCCCGATGAGTACGCGATGATCTTCAAGGATCTCTTCGGCTTTGCCAAACTCGAGTTCCAGCAGATCACCGGGGTCATCATCTCGACAGTCGTGCCGCCGCTTTTGCCGGTGATGATCGAAATGTCGCGGAAATACTTCCGCATCGAGCCCCTGGTCGTTACACACGAACTCAAGACCGGCATCACGATCCGCTATGACAACCCCAAAGAGGTGGGCGCCGACCGGATCGTGAACGCGGCAGCAGCGTATCAACGCTACGGCGGCCCGATCATCATCGTGGATTTCGGCACGGCCACGACCTTCTGCGCCGTCACCGCCGCCGGCGAATACCTGGGCGGGGCGATCTGCCCGGGCGTAAAGATCTCCGCTGAGGCCTTGTTCCAGCGGGCATCGAAGCTGCCGCGCGTCGAACTCACGAAGCCGGCGAAGGTGATCAACGCCGATACGATCAGCGCCATGCAGTCGGGCATCATCTACGGCTATGCAGGCCTCGTGGACGGCATTGTGGAGCGGATGAAGCAGGAACTGTCTCTTGCTGCCAAGATAATAGCCACCGGCGGATTGGCGGAGTTGATTTCTCCGGAAACGAAGAGCATCCAGGAGATAAAACCTCAGTTGACGTTAGATGGCCTGCGGCTCTTGTTTGAAATAAATCACTGAATTTTCAACGACAACGGTTTTTTTCGGACGCTTTTCAGGAAATATCCCGCGCCTCCATTTCTTCCCGCAACCTTGACGATTCCCCCTTTTTATGATATTTTTGCTTTACGGCTGATGTTAGGAGAACAGATGAAGATTCTTGTTGTCGATGATGAAGAAGGCGCTCGCGAGTTGTTTAATACCATTTTGAGCGATGAAGGTTATGAAGTCGCCCTGGCCGACAGCGGCGAGGGTGCGCTGGATCTGTTCAAGAATCAGCCCTTCAATCTGGTGATCACGGACATTAAAATGCCGGTCATGGACGGCCTCCAGCTTTTGCAGGAGATCAGAAAGATGGGATCAAAGACCGACGTGATCATGGTCACGGCATACGGCGAAGTCGAAAGCTATCTCAAGGCCATGAGCCTCGGCGCAGCCGAATACATCAATAAACCCATCCGCATCAAGGAATTGAAGCGGATCGTGCACAAAGTCCTGACGGAGCAGAAGGCGAGGTCAGGCAGCTGATGTCACGCCTGCGCAAGGACCCCATCGTCGGCCGGTGGATCATCGTATCCACCGAGCGTCCCAAAAAGCCCGAAGAATATATCGTTGAGGAACCGGCAGGTGCGGATGATGTGAGCCCCACGGAGTGCCCCTTCTGCGGGGGCAACGAAGCAAAGACCCCGCCGGAAATCGCGTCGTTCCGGCCCGAAAAGACCTTGCCGAATGCCGGCGGCTGGTGGGTCCGCGTCATTCCGAGCAAGTTCCCGGTGCTCCACATCGAGGGCAACCTCGAACGGGAGGGCAGCGGCATCTACGACTGGATGAACGGCATCGGCGCCCATGAGATCATCATCGAGAGCCCGGAGCACGAGGTCCGGCTCGAAGACCTTTCCGAAAGCCAGGTAGAAAAAGTCCTCTGGTCCTACCGCGACCGCATCCTCGATTTGGAGCGGGACAGCCGACTCAGGTACGTCCTCGTATTCAAAAACCAGGGATGGATCGCCGGCTCCGCCTTAAACCACCCCCATTCCCAGATCATCGCCACGCCGATCATTCCCAAGTTCGTGAAGGAAAAGCTGGACGGCGCCAAATCCTATTACGATTACAAGGAGCGGTGCATTTTCTGCGACATCATCAGGCAGGAACTGGCAACGCCGGAGCGGGTGGTGGAAGAGACGCGCCATTTCGTCGTCATGGTCCCCTTCGCGCCGCGCTTCCCCTTCGAGACCTGGATCTATCCCAAGAAGCACCTCTGCTCCTACGTCGATGTTACGAAGGAAGAGATCATGGACTTTTCCCGCACCCTCCGGCACACGCTGCAGCGCCTGGGCAAGGTGCTGAACCATCCGCCGTACAACTACATGCTCTATACCGCGCCGAATCGCGTTCCGCGCCGCGGCCACTGGCACACGCTGAACGACGACTTCCACTGGCACTTAGAGATCATGCCGCGGCTCACCCGCGTTGCTGGGTTCGAGTGGGGCTCGGGTTTTTACATCAACCCCACGCCGCCGGAGGATGCGGCTAAGTACTTGAGGGAGGTGAAGCTGTGATACGTTGCCGTATGCGATGAAAGAACCCAAGCCGCACGCTTTAGAGTGCGGCTTTTTTTGTGCTCATGACGGCTGGAAAAGCAATTTTGCGTAAGGCTTGATAAATAATACGCACTATGTAATAATACGCTATCGCCGATAACGCCTAAATGGAAAGGATGCGCGGCCCATGGATATTGACAATTATCTCCGGGAAGCTGTGAATAGAATTATCGGTGTTTTTCACCCGCATAAGATCATTCTGTTCGGCTCCTTTGCATACGGCAACCCGACATCTGACAGCGACATCGATCTGTTGATCGTGATGGATACGAACCAGCAACCGCACAAGCGGGCAATCCCTGTTCGGAAAGCGCTCAGGGACCTTGGTATTTCCAAGGATGTGATCATCAAGACGCCGGAGGAGTTCGCACGGTTCAAGGACATCGTAGGCTCGATCATTTATTCCGCGGCGCACAAGGGAAAGGTGCTCTATGAGCGATGATAAGCTCGTTCTCGTTAAAGCATGGTTTAGAAAAGCCGAGAACGATCTCATCAATGCTGAACACACGATGACAATGGCGGAACCTCCCACCGATACCGTTTGTTTTCATGCCCAGCAGTGCGCTGAAAAATACCTGAAAGGCTTTCTCGCCTATCACAGCATTGATTTCCCAAAAACCCATTCACTGGAAGACCTCGTTGTGCTGGCTAAAGCAGTCGCGCCATCGCTGCAGAAGGACGCAGGCGAGGTGGAAATTCTCTCAAGCTATGGTGTAGAAGCGCGATACCCTGATGCGCCGTTTTATGATATCCCGAAAGAGGACGCATGGGAGGCAATTAAGATGGCCAAGCAGGTGAAAGATGCAGTGGTCAAACTTGTAGGCCCCCTTGAATAACTACACTGTTATGCGATTGGCGGCAGCCGAGGACAACAACGAATTTCAAGCTCTAAATTAAACTAAACGATTCCATGAAGAAGGTTATCGATGGTTCCACAGAAACAGACAATAGCTGAAACAGGGTGTTGTACTCTGGAGACAGAAAACCCAGCACAAGAGAATATGCCTGGCAGAATGTTATTACCGGAATTCGCCATGCCTATCTTGATGACACACAGATATATCCGTGGGTGATAGGTTTTTCTGGTGGCAAAGACAGTACTGTGGTTGCGCAGGGAATTTTTGAGGCGCTGCTGACAATACCGCCCTCTAGGAGAACCCGCGCGATCCACATCGTATCAAACGACACGATGGTGGAAAGTCCGTTGGTCATTGCACATCTTGATGAAGTTACCAAGCGCATAAGTGAAGCCGCTATTAATTTAGGCCTGCCGATAACTGTAGCCAGAACGAAGCCGAAAGTCGAGGAGACCCTTTGGGTGCTGCTTATCGGCAAGGGCTATCCCAGCCCGAACATGACCATGCGCTGGTGCACCGACCGCCTGAAGATACAACCGACGAGCGCCTATATCAAAAAACACGTTTCTGAATACGGTGCTGCCATTATAGTTCTCGGAGTGCGTCGGGATGAGAGCCAGACTAGGCAACGGTCCATAGACAAGCATCGGAATATGCGAGACGGGAACCTGACACCCCACCCTAAATTACAAGGGGCATATGTTTATTGACCGATTGTTGAGCTGACGACCGCGGATGTTTGGGAAATTCTCGGCACCTTCCATGCCCCCTGGGGTGGAAGTCATACAAAGCTTTTCCGGCTTTATCGTGACGCAGAAGGCGGCGAGTGTCCCGTTGTCCTGAGTAGGGATGAAGCGCCGGGCTGTGGCACATCAAATAGTCGCTTCGGATGTTGGATATGCACGGTAGTTGAAAAGGACAAAAGTCTTCAGGGTTTTATCGATTCGGGCAAACATCATTTCAAGCCGCTGGTGGATTTTCGCGATTGGCTTAAGGAAAATAGGAACAATCCTGCGATGCGTCAAGCGCTTCGACGAAACGGACGACTTACATTCGCTGAGTCAGGTAAACATATACCAGGACCGTTTACTATCCTGGCAAGGAAGCAAATTCTCGACCGTCTTTTGCACGTTCAAGAACAGTACGGTGATCGCCTCATAACGGACGCTGAGCTCGATTTAATCTACCAACATTGGACAACAGAACTACAACAGGAGAAGGAGCTGAAAAATGGATGAAAAC
Organism: Nitrospirota bacterium; assembly: GCA_021788515.1. Lineage (GTDB taxonomy): Bacteria > Nitrospirota > UBA9217 > UBA9217 > UBA9217 > JAJYKN01. The sequence goes on from JAJYKN010000024.1 coordinate 8,967, forward strand.
AATCTGCATGATGGCTATTTGAAAGACCTCCCTTTG
>JAJYKN010000025.1 GCA_021788515.1 Nitrospirota bacterium
ACTGCATACGCTCGTCGGCGCGGGTGCTGCCGAAGGATCGATCGACGCTTCCAGCATGCTGAAACCGGCGCTCGCACGGGGAGAGATCCAGTGCATCGGCGCCACGACGCTTGATGAATTCAGAAAGCATATCGAGAAGGACGGTGCTCTCAAGCGGCGCTTTCAGCCGATCTATGTACAGCCGCCGAGCCTGGACGAGACCATCAATATCATCAAAGGCCTGCGGCCGAAATATGAATCCCACCACAAGATAAAGATCACCGATGAGGCTGTTGTTGCGGCCTCGCGGCTCTCCGACCGTTATATTACCGATCGGTTCCTTCCGGACAAGGCCATTGACGTGATCGACGAAGCTGGAGCCAAGGCCAAGCTCAACCGGTATACGTACCCTGCTGAAATGAAGTCCATTGAGAAAAAACTGAAGAAGCTTGAGCAGGAGAAAAACCTGTTCTCCCGCATCAAGGACTACGTTCGCGTGGAATCCATCCATGAAGAAGAAGACCGTTTGCGGGAATCGCTGGACGGCATCCATAAGGACTGGAAGGACAGCCAGGAGAAGAACATCCCCGTGGTGGGCGAAGAAGAAGTGGCCGTGATCGTTTCCCACATCACCGGAATCCCGCTCGCCCGGCTCGAAGAGCAGGAGGCTTCGCGTTTGCTTCGGATGGAGGAAGAGCTGCATAAACGGATTGTCGGCCAGAACGAGGCAATCGACGCGGTGTCGCGGGCAATCCGGCGCTCACGGGTCGGGCTGAAAACGCGCAAGCAGCCCATCGGCTCGTTTATCTTCCTCGGTCCTACCGGCGTCGGCAAAACAGAACTCGCCCGGACGCTTGCGACGTTCCTCTTTGACAGCGAAGACGCGCTCATCCGCGTCGATATGGCGGAATACATGGAAAAGTTCAGTTCCTCGCGGCTCGTCGGGTCCCCTCCCGGCTACGTCGGTTACGATGACGGCGGACAGCTCACGGAGAAGATACGCAGAAGACCGTATTCGGTGGTCCTCTTCGATGAAATCGAAAAGGCACATCCGGACATTTTCAACATGCTGCTTCAGGTGCTTGACGACGGGTACATGACCGACAGCTTCGGCAGAAAAGTCGATTTCAGAAATACGGTCATCATCATGACGTCGAACCTTGGCGCCAGAATGATCGACAAGGACACCACGCTCGGTTTCCAGCAGGACAGTTCCAAGACGCAGTACGTCAAGATGAAGGAAAACGTCATATCGGAGCTCAAGCGGTCCTTTAACCCCGAGTTCCTGAACAGGATCGATGAAGTGGTCGTTTTCCATCCCCTCACGAACGAGCATCTCACAAAAATCGTTGATATGCTCATCGTGGAGCTGAACGCCCAGATTATCAGCGATCGCAGCATCCAACTCACCGTTACCCCAGAAGTGAAGGAATGGCTCATCCGTGAGAACTATCAACCCACCTACGGCGCCAGACCTATGCGTCGTGCGATACAGAAGTATATCGCCGACCCGCTATCCGAGGACATTTTGAGGGGACGGTTTAAGGATATCCACAAGGTACGGGTGGAGCTCCAGAACGACGCCATCACCTTTATTGAAGAAGAAACCAGCGTCCTGGCAAAAGTATAATACCATTATTCAAAAAACTAAACTTTTTTTATCGGAACCCGGCTTCTTTTTGCCGGGTTTTTTATTGTCCTTGGTACGATTACGGCTCAAGGCTGCCCGATCCCATTTCTTTACTGTGTTTATCCCTCTCCTTCCAACGTCAGTAACCGTCTCCAAACGAGAAACTATCGGGAAATCCCCCTGTCTTATGCCGTATCCGCAACGAATTTTTGCACTGCTGTCATAACTTCCAGTGGTTGGTATTGAGCGTCGTGAAGCATATAGAGGTTCTTTCGGGATGCCTTTGCAAGAAGAGATAGTCCGGCGGAAGAACGTATCGGTTTGAAGGTGACATCATTGGGCAGGATGAAAGAAGGAGCGGCAGGTTGAGAAGGCTTGACGAAAAACATGTTGTCGTTTAAAAAAGGCATGATGTCTGCAAGCGGCGCAATGAGTGCACGTTGATCACCTGCAAAGTTGCCCGCAGACCGCAAGGATACCGTCAGCGCCCTTGACTTCACCGGCGCTGATGCAACATCGTCCTTCGCGCTCAATGAAATGCTGAGAAATGCCTCCGGCCGGGCGTAATCAGGAAGGTACAGCACGTCCTGCTCCATGCTGACCGGAACAACGTGATCGTGAATTCCAAGGTAGTACATCGGAACCTGAGTATCCGGAACGTCCAGGAGAACCGTCCTTGCTTCAACCACGTTCTGTCCCGTTCTGATCCCGATTACGCGGCCGGACCTGGTTACGATTTCCGGCGGTGTTTCCCCGAACCTGATCTCTCCCCCATTCTTCCGCAAAAGAGCGAGAAACTGGTCGGCGAGTTTTTGAATCCCTCCGGCAAACCGCGTCGGCGGCGTTGTACACAAGGTGATGAGCTTGACATCCGGCAACTGATCAATCGGCCGCTGATAGAAAAAACGAGACTGGATATCAAGAAATATCGTAAATTCAGCGCTGAAATGGTATTTACGAATGAACTTTGCGGCTGACGTGCGACGGGCAAAATAAGCGGCAAGCCGGCTTTTTGAAATATGCGCGGCCTCCTTTTTCAGATCGCGGAAAAAATGCGCGATAGTCTCACGTTCGCGAGGAAATTCCCGTTTCAGTTCTTCGTATGTCTCCTCTTGGTTCGCGGACACGGTTATTCTCCGGTCCGGAAGCGCAACCTGATAGCGGGAGGGCGAAGTAAGTCCATCGTGAACAAGTCCGAGCCTGGCAAATAAGCCCGTAAGAATTCCACCCTCTTCGAAGCCGTAGGATAACGGTGCATCGCGAAAAAAACGGAACCCTTCGAATTCCCGGACTCCAAGCGCAGCATCGAGAGAGTCGCCTGACTCGAGCACGATGACTTTTTTCCCATTGCTGCTCATCAACGCTGCAACAGCAAGTCCGCCGAGTCCGGCTCCTAACACAGCTAAATCGTATTTGGCCACGCTGCCTCCCAACCATCAAAAACAAAAAAGGAAATAGGGTGTTTCGTAAACCGTCCTATTTCCTTTCCACTTCGTGCATGAGAATCAACAGCTTGTCGTACTATGTCGTCTTGCCCTTTTCACGCATTGCTTCTTTCCGTGAAAGGCGGATCTTGCCCTGCCGGTCTATTTCGAGCACCTTTACAAGGACCTCATCTCCCTCTTTCAGTTCATCGGTCACCTTCTCGATTCGCTGATCGGAGATCTGGGATATATGAAGTAACCCATCGGTGCCGGGAAAGATCTCCACAAAGGCGCCGAAGTCCATGATCTTTCTGACTTTGCCCATGTAAAGCTTGCCGACCTCGGCGTCCTGCACGATGCCGCGGATGATCTCCTTGGCTTTATTGGCAGCTGCTTCGTCGGAAGACGCTATGTTGATTATTCCGCTGTCTTCGATATCTATCTTGGCGCCGGTCTGTTCCACAATGCTGCGGATCACCTTGCCGCCGCTGCCGATGACATCCTTGATTTTCTCCGGGTTGATCTGCATGGTAATGATCCGCGGCGCAAATGGGTTCAGCTCCTTCCGCGGCGCTTGAAGGGTCTCGAGCATTTTGCCGAGGATGTGCAGCCGGCCGTCCTTCGCCTGCTTGAGGGCCGTGCGCATGACCTCGATCGTAATGCCTTCGATCTTCATGTCCATCTGAAGCGCCGTAATGCCCTTGCTCGTGCCGGTCACCTTGAAATCCATGTCGCCGAGATGGTCTTCGAGGCCAAGGATATCGGAAAGGACAATCACCTTGTCCCCTTCCTTAATAAGCCCCATGGCGATACCGGCAACCGGAGCTTTGATCGGCACTCCGGCATCCATAAGCGCCAGGGTCCCGCCGCAGACCGTGGCCATGGACGACGAACCGTTGGATTCGAGGATATCCGATACGATTCGTATCGTGTACGGAAACTCCAGCTTCGTGGGAACCATTGCCTTGAGCGCACGCTCAGCGAGTGCGCCATGGCCGACTTCACGTCTGCCCGGCCCCCGCAACGGCTTGGTTTCACCCACGCTGAAAGGCGGGAAATTGTAGTGCAGCATGAAGGTCTTGAAGTACTCCCCTTCCAAGGAGTCGATGCGCTGTTCGTCTTCAGATGTTCCGAGGGTGGTTACGACCAGGGCCTGCGTCTCTCCGCGCGTAAAGAGCGCAGAACCGTGCGTCCGCGGCAGCAAACCGACCACGGAACTGATCGGACGGATCTGATCCGGTCTTCGCCCATCAGCCCGAATATTTTTTTCGAGGATGATCTTACGTACCTCGTTCTTTTCCAGGTCATGGAAACAAGCCGAGATCTGACGGCTTCTCGTGGGGTCGTCTTCCTTTTTAAGCTTTTGCTTGATATCGTCGAGCAGAACATCGAGCGTCTTCTGACGTTCCATCTTATTCGGGATAACGATGGCAATCAGCAAACGTTCCATGGCGAGCGCAGCCACCTCTTTGGCAAGTTCCTGATCGATCTCAACGGCCTTCACAATCCGCTTCGGCTTGCCGACCTTGGCAACCAGCTCGTTTTGAAGCGTCACGATCTTCTTGATCTCCCGGTGGGCGGTTTCGAGGGCCTCAAGCATCTGGTCCTCGCTCAACTCGTTTGCGCCGCCCTCGACCATCATAATGGCGTCGGCAGTACCGGCCACGACCAGGTTGAGACGCGTGGTCTCGAGTTCCTTGTGCCCCGGGTTAATGACAAACTTCTCATCGATGAAGCCGATCCGCACCGCACCGATGGGGCCCTTGAACGGGATATCGGATATCGCGAGCGCCGCGGAGGACGTGATCATCCCCATGAGGTCCATGGAACTCTCATCGCCGATCGAGAGCACCGAGGCGATGATCTGCGTATCAAAATAATATCCATCGGGAAATAACGGCCGGATCGGCCGGTCGATGAGCCGTGACGTCAGGATTTCTTTTTCCGTCTGCCTTCCCTCGCGCTTGAAAAACCCGCCGGGGATCCTTCCTGCAGCGTAGGCCTTTTCCTGATAGTCCACGGTCAAGGGGAGAAAATCAACGTTTTCCCGTTCGACCTTCGAAGCAACCGCTGTCGCCAGGACAACGGTATCGCCGTACCTGGCAACGACAGCACCGCCCGCCTGCTTGGCCATCAATCCTGTTTCCAGGATCAGTCGTTTGCCGCCAATTTCTGTTTCTACAGTTGTTACCATGAAACCTCACTTTTCCACTAAAAAATGCCTTTCTCCGTTTCTCTCCCCCTCAATGGGGGAGGATGGAAAGGCAGGGGTGATACAACCATTATGATTGTTTTATTTGCGAATACCGAGCTGGTCTATGACCTGACGGTAACGGTCCAGATCGTTTTTCTTTAAATAGTCCAGATGGCGACGCCGCTGGCCAACCATTTTCAGGAGACCTCTCCGTGAATGGTGGTCATGCTTGTGAGCCTGCAGGTGTTCCGTCAAGTGACTGATACGACCGCTCAAGAGCGCTATCTGTACTTCCGGAGAACCTGTGTCCGTTGCGTGTCTGCGATACGTGCTGATCACGCTGGTTTTCTGTTCTTTATCCATAACCGCACCCTCCTTTCTTAAGATATTCTAAAGCGTGATAAAATATCATATTTACAGCAAGTTGTAAAGCAATTTATTCACACCCTAAGAAAAAACCAGCTCCGGTTTAAGAACGCCGGCAACGACCCGCGCAAGGCTCAGAAGCCTGCCGCCGGGATCCAGGACCTTCACCAGATCGTTGGCGCTGTTTGCGAGCGAGCCCGGACAGGGGACCTGGTTTCCGTGCAGTATCCGCGCGGATTCGGTCTCGCTGATGAGAGCTGTGGGAAAATCGAGCGCCTCAGTGATAGGCACCAAGGCCCTATCCGCTGTGCCGGAAGCGGCCAAACCCGCAAGTTCCTCAAGCGTCATCGATTGGTCAATGCAGAATCTTCCGGAACGAGTCCTGACAAGACTCGTCAGGTGTGCGCCCATGCCGAGGACGTCGCCGATGTCAGCGCACAGAGAGCGCACATACACGCCCTTTGAACAGGCTATGGTGAGGCTCACCAAGGGATCATCATAGGCAGTTAACCTTATATCATGGACCGTGACAGGCCGCTCTTTAAGCGGTTCAGCTTTCCCCTGTCGCGCCAGCTTGTATGACGGCACTCCCGCGACTTTTACGGCCGAATACGCAGGAGGCTGCTGCATGATCTGTCCGATAAAGCGCTGCAGTGCATCGACGACCCGATCCCTGCCCGGAGGGGCATAGCCCCGGGTTTCCAGAACACAGCCGTCGGCATCAAGCGTGTCCGTCGTGACGCCAAGACGCATCACGGCCTGGTATTCTTTTTCTCCCGCTTCAAGGTACTGTGCGATCCTCGTTGCCTTCCCTACACACAGGACAAGCACCCCTGTTGCAAGCGGATCGAGCGTTCCCGTATGACCAATCCGTTTTTCTCCCAGAATCGAGCGGACTTTTTGCACCACATCGTGCGACGTCATGCGCGGTGGCTTATGGATATTAACGATGCCGTCCATCGGGACCAGCACCTCCAGCGCCGAGTTGAGACGTGACGGCTTCTCCAACCCCGGAAATGACTTTCCTTTTTACTTCTTCGAGCGTACCGCTCATCGTCCCTCCAGCGGCATTTTTGTGCCCCCCGCCGCCGAAGGATTGAGCAAGGCCCGAAAGATCGATGCGGCCCTTGGAGCGCAGACTCAGCTTGTACTGTGTGTCTCCCGTCTGCCGGAAAAGAACCGCAACCTCCACTCCCTTGACCGAGCGGACGAAATTGATAAAGCTGTCGGTGTCCTCCGCCGTGGTCCCGGTCCTGTGGAACAGCTCGTCCGTCACCACGACCCACGCGACCCTGCCGTCCTCGCTTCGCTCCATACCGGCAAGGACCGCACCCAAAAGCTTTAAGCGCTGATAGGCGAAAGATTCGTACACGTTTTCCGTGACAAGCCACGGATCGGCGCCAAACTCAAGCATTGCCGCGGCGATCTTCATGCTTTCCGGGGATGTATTGGAATACCTGAACGATCCCGTGTCGGTAAAAATGGCAGTGTAGAGACAGAGCGCGATATCGCGGTCGATGGTCACGCCGAACTCGTTGATGAGCTCGTAGATCATCTCTCCGCATGCCGACGCATCGGGATCGAGCCACGTCAACGGCCATTCACGGGGGTTCGTAAGGTGATGGTCGATGTTGATCAGAATGTCGGCCGGATAGGTCTTGTCAAAAAGACCGGAACGGGGCGGGTCCGCGTCCACGACGACATAAGCGTCGTAACGGCCTTGGACGGGAAGTCCTGTTTTGATCCGACCAGCATGAGGCAGAAAACGGTAAATCTCCGGCACCGGGTCCAAATTGTGCGCGATGACGGTCTTGTTCAGCTTTTCGAGCGCAAGCATGAGCGCAAGCTGGGACCCGAGGGCGTCGCCGTCAGGACTTTTGTGCGCGGATATCAAAATAGTCCGGCACTGTTTGAGCGATTCTGCTATGCGCGCGACGTCACTCATCCGACGGGTCCTTGTTCTCTTTTCCTTCCTCAATGCTGCGCAAAAGTTCCATGATATGGGCGCCCTGCTCCACAGTGCCGTCGTACCGGAAAAGGATCTCCGGGATACTTCGCATGCGAATGCGCTTCCCGAGTTCCGATCTGATAAAGGGCGTGGCGCTCTTTAAGCCCTTGAGCGACTCCTCTTTGTCTCCGCCGTAAACGCTCACAAAGACTTTTGCGTTCTTCAAGTCCTGGGCGACATCTACGCCGGTAACGGTAACAAAGCCGATCCGGGGGTCTTTGATCTTGCGCATCAGGATATCGGCGATCTCCCTCTTCATTTGATCGCTGATACGCTCTGATCGTTTAAATGTGGGTTTGGACATGATTTTCTTCAGGAGACGCAGGGGCAGCATGCATCAGAAGTGTGCATAAAGCATCTTCTGAATTCAGGCTCCCGGCCTCGGCTCCTGTCCCTTAAAAAATTTCTATGTGATAATCCAGCAGATCTATTTCAGGCACACCGCGGACCATGTTCAGCACATGGTCCATTGTCTGGTTGAGGTGGGTTTTATCGTTGCTTACCGCAGCTACTGCCAGCGAAGCCTTTTGCCAGAGATCATTATCGTCAACTTCAGCAACGGAGACATTGAACTTGTTCCTGATTCGATCCTTCAAGCTGCGAATCGAGTGCCTCTTGGTTTTCAGGGAACCGCTTTCGGGAACATGTATTTCTATCGTACAAACTCCGATAAACATATGTTGTCGCAAAAAATCGTTTCCAGCGGGACATTTCCGGTGCTACAGTTTAGCCGCAACTTTATCAATCACATAGGCCTCGATGATATCACCCACTTTAAGATCGTTGAAGTTCTCGATGCCGATGCCGCATTCGTATCCTGTTTGCACTTCGCGGGCGTCATCCTTGAACCGCTTGAGTGAATGGAGTTTGCCTGTGTAAACCAGGACGTTGTCGCGAAGCACCCGGACGCCGTCGTTTTGCCTCGTCATTACGCCGTCGATCACATAGGAGCCGGCAATGGTACCGATCTTGGAAACATGGAACGTCTGGCGGACTTCGGCCCGGCCGAGGATGCGCTCTTTCAGCGTCGGTTCGAGCAGGCCTTCCATGGCCGCTTTGATGTCGTCGATCGCATTATAGATGATGTTGTACAGCCGGATGTCCACGCCTTCGCGCTGGGCCAGCTCGGTTGCCTTCGGTTCGGCACGGACGCTGAAACCGATGATGATGGCATTCGATGCCGCCGCAAGCATGACGTCGGTCTCGGTAATGGCGCCCACGGAGCTGTGGATCACCTTAAGCTTGACCGCGGCAGTGGACAATTTCTCGAGCGAATCCACGATGGCTCCGGCTGACCCGGACACGTCCGCCTTGATCACGATATTGAGTTCCTTGA
>JAJYKN010000026.1 GCA_021788515.1 Nitrospirota bacterium
CCTGCTCCTGTTGTGCCCGTACCAACGAATGAAGGGAGCCCGGGATCTCCGGTTCCTCTTTCTCTCGACACACCAATAACCGGACAGGTGGCGCATAGCGGTACGAGTTTTTATGCAGTAAGCGGCCTGACTGTGGGGACTCGTTACACCGTCAGCATCTTGGGGCTCACGGGCAACGCGAACCTGACCGTGTTCGGCAGCGACAACCTGTTCTCCACGCAGGCGAGCTGCCTTATCAAGAATACGGAGTTCATCGGCACAACACCTGAAGACTGCACCCTGGTTGCATCGGCCGGCACGCTGTATTTCACGGTGGCCGCCAATACCACGAGCGGTGTTGCCTATATCAATCTTGTTGAACCAGGACCATAGAGACCAACGAGAGGAAGGGAAAGGCTTCTCAAAAAAACCGTTCGAACTGTTAATCAAGATAGATTCGCAAAAAGTCTATTTTAGCCACAGAGGTCACCGAGGACTCAGAGAAAACGTTTTATTTATTAAAGTCTTACTCTGTGCTCTCTGTGTGCTCTGTGGCAAATCCTGACTTCTTACGGTTTCATCAATCAAGCGACACGGCGAAACTTCCGGAATAGCCGCGATCGGAAAAATTCTTCTCAGCGCTGTCCGCGGCCTTTAAGGAAAAATACTTGCCCGCGTAAACCCGGTAGAAATTGCTCCCATTTACATTCGTCAGGTGCACTTCGGAGAATCCGAAACGCTTTTTCATCTCATCTGCCAGGCGATGGGCATTATTGTAGTCTTTGAATGATCCGATTTGGACCGTATAGGTGCCCGTGTCGTAATTTTCAGGCTCCCTGTACGTGTCTTTGCCCGGCACACGGTATCCCAGGGCCTCGATCCGGACCGGTGCCGTGCCGACGATGTCCACACCGAGCTTCTTCGCCGCTGCATTGGAAAGGTCGATGATCCTCCCCTTGACAAAGGGACCGCGGTCGTTGATCCGAACGATTGCTTCACGTCCGTTACTCGTATTTCTGACCTTGACGAACACGCCGAGCGGCAGCGTCTTGTGCGCAGCCGTCATGGCGTGCATATCATAGATCTCGCCGTTACTCGTCCTTTTTCCGTGAAAGTCCTTCCCATACCAGCTCGCAATGCCGGTCTGAACAAAGCCGTCAGACGACGCCAGCGGCTCGTAGCGCTGCCCGTTAACAACATAGGGCTTTTGCGAAGCTCGCGTCTTATACCCCGGAGAGACCATCGGCGACGGAGTCCTTTTCGGCGCACAGGCCGCTGCCAGAATAATGCAACAGGCGAGACAAAAAATCTTTTTGAACGCTCCGGCCATCATGCTTGCCCTTTTATTCTTCCCCGTGTATGATCATAGTGACAGCACCGTTCGAACATCCCGGAATGGCTGCTATCATACAAAGTATTGAAGAGGAGAGCAACAGAAAAAATCTGGGAAGCAATCCGTACGAAGGAGAGACACGACATGATCAAGCATATTGTTCTGTGGAAGCTCAAGGAAGTCTCGGAGTGCGGGGACCGGCTCCAGAATGCAAGAAAGATGAAGCATGATCTCGAAGCGTTGAAAGCCGTCATCCCGCAGATCAGGCACATCGAAGTGGGCTTGAACAGCATCCCCTCCGACGGGTCCTACGACGTTGCGCTCTATTCCGAGTTCGAAAGCGAAAAGGACCTCGACATCTACCAAAAGCACCCCGAACATCTTAAGGTCGCCGAGTTCGTCGGCAAGGTACGGGAGCGAAGGGTAGTTGTTGATTATCACGTTGGCTAGCGTGGTGAAGTGACATGACCCAACCGCCTGTTACCGTGTACCGCCAGATCTCACCGCCTGCCACAAACGACCAAAGAACAATCCTGGCAAAATTCCGCATATCCCTGCCGGACCGGCCGGGTTCGCTCGCGGGGTTTGCCTCGATCATCGCGCAGGCGGATGGAAATGTTTCCTTCTTTCACTATGACCGGGCTCTTGACAGCAGCCGCGTTGCCGTCGAAATCCAGCTTTCCGATGAGAGCCGTCTCACGTCACTTTTGAACGCTCTCCGGGAAAAACAGTATGCGATCGATCAATCGCAGAACGCGCAAGACGACCTGATGGTCACCGCCGCGGCCAGCGTCCTGGAGATCAAGGTCCGGCTTGCGAACAAGCCGGGGACCCTTGCGGCCTTTGCCCGGCTGCTTGCCAAGCATAACGCCAACGTGATCTACATGCTCTATGACGAAGACATCGACCCTGAATCCGCCGACATCGCCATGGCCACTGCCGATTCGCAGGAAATCAACTCCCTGCTGCAGGCCACCAATGAGCACGGGTACCACTATCGCGTGCTCTACCGCGGCAGCAACGAGCAGGAAGCGACGAACATAATCTGTCTGAAGCTTATCGAGAAGTTTTTTCTCCGGTTGAAGAAGATCCTCCCTTCGAGCGGCGTGGAAGAGATCAAATCGCTGGTCGAATCATCGCGGGACCTGCAGCAGGACCTCACACAATTCGCAACCGAGGCGGGAAACAATCTCGAAGCCGGCGACGTGTTCGAGACCGTACTCACCTTTGCCTCGCAATCACGAAGCAGGACCGGAGAAAAGTTCTCCGTGACGGAGATGAAGCCGCTTCGTTTTCATGACCAGGTGGATCTTTTTGGTTTTCGACTGCCCACGAGCGAAAACATCTATCTCTTCCGCCATCACGACGAACTGACCATGATAGACGCCGGCCACGGAATCTATTATTCCGACATCAAGCGCCTGCTCCTGTCGCACGGCATGGACCCGGGGAGAGTAAAAAGGATTTACGTCACCCATCCCGATACGGACCACGTGGGAACTGCGGGCTATTTTGAGGAAGAATTCGGAACCGAGATTTTCCTGCATAGCGGAAGCGCCGACGTGATCGCCAACCTGAACAGGGCCCATGGTGCAACCGGAAGCCTGCTGAATCTGAACAAGTACTACACCCGGCTGTCGAGCAGGTTTACGGAATGCCGCTTTCCGAGCCATCCCCGCTACTTTTCCGCAGCAACAACAAAGAGCATCAACGGTTTCCGGATCATCGACGCTTTACCTATCGGGCCCCTTGTTTTCGATGTTCTGGAAAGTCTCGGCGGACACACGCCCGGTCTGGTCTTTTTCCTGAACCAGGAGCTCGGCCTGCTTTTTACTTCTGATTTTCTCCTGAACGTGAAAAGTCTGACACCCGAAGACAAGGCACACCTCGGCATCTACCGCTATTTGCTGACCAACCCGAACAGGGATTCAAGAATCTATAAGGAAGAAACTGCAGCACTGCGGAACATCATGCTCAACCTGGATGGAGAATTAAAGAAGAGGGGCGGCAGTGCATTGATTTTCCCCGGTCATGGAGATTACTATCCTGCCGAAGAATTGAAAGAGAAATGATGGTGCTGACCTGGTCTCTGCAGTTAATTTCTCAAAATCAGATTAATTTGATCCCGTCGCTGTAATGGTCCGCCCCCGGATGGATCCTGTCGATAAGATCGCGGGAAAATATCCGTTCCTCGGGGACCTCCGCCTGGATATAACCAAGCTTTTTCAGGACCGGAACGAACTTCATGGTCGAGGCGATATATTCATCCGAAAGTCTTGCGCAGTATTTCGGCGAAACCTTGAGCGTGTCCAGGACAAAGTCCTTATCAACCACGCTGACGAAATCGGCGATGACCTGCGCAGCCTTGGCCGGCTCATTTCTCATGAAGGCCGTGGCCTCTTCGTGCAGAATCAGAAACTTCTCCACCACTACCCGTTCCCTTTGCAAAAATTCAGCATCCGCCACAATCCCGTAGCTCGGATTGTTCGGCCAGAGTTTCGATGCGGGAAAGAGCACCTTTCCGCCTGCAAAACGATTGATCGCAATTGCCAGGGCGGGCGTACCCACCGCAGCAGCCACCTCGTCCGCAACCACGGCCTCGGTAACGAGGTCCGCCCAGGGAAAGTTCTTGATCTCGATCTCCTGCTTAAGACCAGCCTGTTCGATGCAGTCCTTTAAGATGACATCGTGAATGGACCCCGTGCCCGGAACGCCGATTGTGCGGCCCCGAAATTGTTCCAAGACAGCCCTGATATCCTTGATCGCGGGAAAACCGCTCCACTGCGACTTCCCCGCCATGACCGTGCCTTCCATATGACCGCCGGCAACGCACAGGACGTTGATGCCCCGGCTTATACCGATGATCGCAGGCGGCAGTCCGATGTAGGCAAGATCGAGCTCGCGCCGCTCGAAGGCCTTCATGATCGCCGGCCCTGTTCCCATCAGCCTCCATTCAACCTCGGCTCCAAGCCGCGCATCAGCTCTTTCCTGGGCCATGAGCAGGATAGCAGTGTGGTAAAAGGTCGAGAGATGCCCGATCCTGATTTTCATCGCTTGATGCTCTTTCTGTTCCAAGGATACAGGTTCATGAACTTATAATAGTCGCCGTCTTTGCCATAGTCAAGTCCTGTCACAAGAAGAAAACGTCGTCTTTACCTTTCATTCCGCAATCATCAATCTGCTTGCACCCAGCGCTCACGAGCGCCTAGCGCGAGTGCAGGGCGAAATCCGCCGGCCTTTCCTGTTGCTGGGCCGGAGCGAGTGTGTTAATATAAAATCGTATGAAAATCATGCTCGATAAGGACAGTTCAGAGGTGCTGAGGACGCTCGATGTCCTGAGGATGCCCGCTTTTATCGTTGATACCAAATGGACCATCCTCTCCTGCAATGATCACGTCGGCGCCGTCTTCGAATATGGCCGGGCCGAAGTCATCGGCAGGAACCTTGAAAAATTCATATCCCTTGACAGCATCTTCCGGGAGCGCGGCAATGCAGGCTTTTCCTCTCTTTTCGATGCTGTCCGCGAAGGAGAATCAACGGCCCTTCGCGCGTTCTGTTTCAGGAAAAACGGCGGCCCGCTGGCGTTGCCGATCGCCGTCATTCCGCCCAGGCAGCATCGACCCGACCGGATGATCATCGTTGTCCGCGACGCTCCGGGGCAGCAAGCCGTACCTGCCGACGCCTCCCTCTCTTCCGACAAAGCGTACCAGGGCGAGTTGATCAACGAACTGAGCAGCATCATCAATTCCAGCCTGAGCATCGGCACCATCTTCCGCATGGTCGTATCGGAGTTAAGGAAAATCATCGACTACAGCAGGGCGAGCCTGCTCCTGTACAACGACAAGGACAACAACCTTACGATCTTCGCCCTCGACACGGAAATGAAGACGGTGATGAAAAAGGGAGTAAAGGCCCCCATCGCGGGAACAAGCGCGGGTTGGGTCGTACGGAACAACAAGCCCTGGATCAGCTACGATCTCAACGACACCTCGTTCCCCCTGGACCGGAAGCTCTTGGCCGAAGGCATCCGTTCGACGATCAGCATCCCCCTGTTCCACGACCGCATGCTCGGCGTGTTTAATTTCGACAGCACCGAGCCCTCCCAGTACACGGAAAAAGACCTCGAGATCCTCCTGCCGGTGGCCAAACACATCGCCGTCGCCCTCGAGAACGCCCTGTTGTTCGAAGAGATCTCAAAGGAAAAAAAGGAATGGGAGAGGACCTTCGACGCCATCACCGACATGGTCTGGATCGAGGACGGAAGGCAAAAGGTGATCCGCGCGAACCACGCCCTCATGGGAAGGACCGGCTTTTCCAAGGCGGAAATCAATGACAAGCTCTGCACGGAACTCCTCGAGAAGATCGGCATCACCGTGACCGGGACCTGCCTCTGCTCTGAAACGCTCTCGTGCAAGAGGCCGTCGTTCCAGGAACTGAAAAGCACCAGTGGCAGCATTTTTCATTTCTGGGCCTACCCGCTCATCGATGAAGAAAACCGGCTCTACGCCATCGTGCACTACTTGAAGGACGTGACGGCCCAGAAGCGGATCGAGCAGCAGCTCATCCGGACGGACAAACTCGCCTCGCTCGGCACGCTCGTTGCGGGCATAGCCCACGAGATCAACAACCCGCTCGGGATTATCGCCGGCTACTCGGAAGCGCTGATCGACCGGGCCGGCGAAAAGACCCTGCGCGGAATAAAGGAGTTCGAAGACTTTCCGGAATACCTGAGAACCATCCACAGCGAGATCTTCCGGTGCAAGGGGATCCTGAAGAGCCTGCTCGAATTCGCCCGCCCGTCGGGAGGCACCTTCCGCGAGATCGACATCAACGAACTCATCAAGGAGGTTCTCCTCCTGCTCAAACACCGGACCGCGAAACTGCAGCACACGATCGAACTCAACCTGGACCGCGACGTCTCCAAGATCTACGCCGATGCCGGAAGCCTCCGCCAGCTGTTGATGAACCTGCTCCTGAACGCCATTTACTTTACGCCCGAGGGGGGACGCATCTCCATTAAAACCGAACCGGACAACGGAGCGCCGGAATCGAGGTTCAACGGATGTTCCCACCGGGTACGGCTGTCTCTGGCGGATACCGGGACCGGCATCCCCGAAGACCTTATTGGCAAGGTCTTCGACCCCTTCTTCACCACGAAGCCCGTTGGGGAAGGGACCGGACTCGGCCTTACCATCAGCCACAAAATCGTTGAAGAGCACGGCGGCGCCATCGACGTGGAAAGCACGCCGGGCAAAGGCGCGACGTTCATCATCACGCTGCCGTCGATCACCTGCAGGGAATGAGACGCTTTTTGCTGCCAGGGAGGCGCGGAGACAGGCCGTCCATCTACTATGATCAACATTCTCGTCGTTGACGACGAAGAGCCGTTCAGAAGGCTCCTGAACAAAGAACTGACCAGAAAAGGATATGCTGTCGAGGTTGCGCGCGACGGCAACGAGGCCCTGCGCCTTTTGCACGAACGCTCCTTCGACGTCGTGCTTCTCGATGTCGTCATGCCCGGCGTGGACGGCCTTTCGCTCATGAAAAAACTGAAGGAAGATTCCGGAGCGCCGGCGATCATCGTGCTCACGGGCAAGGCGACGGTCGAGACCGCGGTGGAGGCCATGAAGAACGGGGCCTACGATTATCTCACCAAGCCTTACAAGCTCGACGAGCTCGCGATCATCATCGACCGGGCCTACGAGTTCAGCCGGCTCTCGGTCAAGAGCAAGCTCCTGGAGCAGGAGCTGGTCAGGAAAGAATCCCCCTTCGAGTTTATCGGGAAAAGCAAACAGCTCCAGGACATCCTCGCCATGATCCAGAAGGCGGCGCCCACGGACTCGCCCGTATTCATCCAGGGTGAAAGCGGGACGGGCAAGGAGCTCA
The DNA here is from genome assembly GCA_021788515.1 of Nitrospirota bacterium. GTDB lineage: Bacteria > Nitrospirota > UBA9217 > UBA9217 > UBA9217 > JAJYKN01. The sequence continues at coordinate 7,199 of JAJYKN010000026.1, forward strand.
TCGCGAACACGGTCTGGCATTTCAGCACCAGGAAGGACGCGCCGTTCATTGCCTTGAACTGCGCCACGCTGTCGGAAAATCTCATCGAGTCGGAGATCTTCGGCCACGAGAAGGGCGCCTTCACCAACGCCTACCAGATGAAGCACGGCCTCGTGGAGGTGGCGGACAAGGGAACGCTCTTTCTGGACGAGATCGGCGAGATGCCCATCGGGCTCCAGCCAAAGCTTCTGCGCTTCCTCGATTCCGGCGAGTTCCGGAGAGTGGGGGGGAACAAGACGCTGCGCGTGGACGTGCGCATGATCGCCGCGACCAACAAGGACCTCAATAGCCTGATCAAGACAGGGACCTTCCGGGAAGATCTCTATTACCGCTTGAATGTGATCAACGTCGCCATCCCGCCGCTCCGCGAGCGGAAAGAGGACGTCGTCGAGCTGTCGCACCATTTCCTGAAAAAATACGCGAAGAAGCTGTCCAAACCCATTACGGAATTCACGTCTGAAGCCCTGGACCTGCTCACGGGATACAACTGGCCGGGCAACGTGCGGGAACTGGAGAACGTCGTGGAACGGGCCGTGATCCTCTGCGAATCAGGCAGGATCGGCGCGGAAGATCTCTCCATATCATCCTACTCGGCTGTTGCAGAGATGAGCGTGAACCCCTCGCTTGAAGAGATGGAGAAGAACTATATTCTCCGGGTGCTGAAGCAAGCAGGGAACAACCAGTCCAAGGCCAGCCAGCTTCTGGGCATCGACCGCAAGACGCTCTATCTCAAGCTCAAGAAATACGGCATCAGCTGAGTCTTTACTTTCATCGCTCTTCTTTGGCAAGCTCGGATTTTGCGTTGAAGATGAAAATGGGGCACAATCTGTCATAACAAAAGGGCTGACTTCTTTTTTCGGAAGTCAGCCCTTCTCATTGTAATGGCACCCAGAGATAATAAAGCAGAGCATAGAATCAACAGCCACTTTGGTTTCCTCGGGCATTGCGGCGATATCAACCTTGGAGCTTTTTGAAAAGGATATCCTTAAGACTGGAGCGGTCATTCCGGGAATAGGACTGATACAGGTTGGCGATCTTGGTGTCGTATTCGCTTTCCGATAGAAGGCCCGCTTCTTTGGCCATGTCAAGAATGCTCATCTTTTGCTGCAAGTCGGCCTGGACCTTCTCTCCAAGCTGCGCAACAAAGGCTTTATCCCGTTCCAGCCGCTTTTCACGGTAGTTCTTCATGCTCTTTTGGACCGCATAGGCCGTGAGGGCTGTGGCGAAAAGGGGCAGGAGCACGGAAAGGAACTTGTAGGTCGTCCTGCTGACCACATGGGTGCCCCCTTTCATGAGACCCCAGGAGGACAGAAACCCCTTGATCGGCGAGTTCGTAAAGGTGGATGCGACCCAGGAGCCAACGAGGATGCCAACAATGGCGCTTACTCCGGGGATCTGGCTGAACAACTGCTTCTTCGTGTAATAGGCGATCTCCCGCAGTTCCCGCTCCCATGCGGCCCGGTCCATGCTCCGTATCTTCCGGATAAGTTCAACTATATAGTCTACCAGCTTGTCCATAGGCA
>JAJYKN010000027.1 GCA_021788515.1 Nitrospirota bacterium
ACTGGCTGAGATCGCCTGAACGCGCGCCATCGGCGGAGATCCGCAAGGAAATCGAGGACACCCTTCAGGCCATTAAAGATTTTACCTTCGCAGTCCACGCCGGCAAGATTTTCCCGCGCAAGCGCGCCCGCTTCACCCGTTTTTTAAGCATCGGAATCGGTGGTTCCGCCCTGGGGCCGCAGTTTATCGCCGATGCGCTCGGTACGCCGAAAGACAGGATGCAAGCCCTTTTTCTGGACAACACTGATCCGGACGGGATCGACCGGGTGCTTTCCCATATTGGGAAGGAACTGGAGGACACTCTCACCATTGTCATATCAAAAAGCGGCGGGACTACGGAAACCAGAAATGGTATGCTGGAAGTTGCCGCAGCTTACAAGAAAGCGAATTTGTCATTCGAAAGGCATGCAGTAGCAGTGACAGGAGTGGGAAGTAAGCTCGATGAACTAGCAAAAAACGGCAGTTGGTTGGCCAGATTTCCAATGTGGGACTGGGTTGGTGGGAGAACATCAATAACTTCCGCTGTCGGGCTGCTCCCGATGGCGCTTCAGGGGATACACATACAAGACTTTCTTAAAGGTGCGGCGCTTTGCGATGAAAGTACGAGGAAAAAGGAGACCCGATCCAACCCCGCGGCCCTCCTTGCCCTGGCGTGGTATCACGCCACCAACGGGAGGGGTGCCAAGGACATGGTCATCCTTCCTTATAGAGACCGTCTGATGCTGTTCCCCAAATATCTCCAGCAGCTTGTCATGGAATCCCTCGGTAAAGAGAAAGATCTGAGCGCTAAGGTCGTGAACCAGGGCATCGCTGTTTACGGCAACAAAGGGACCACGGACCAGCATGCCTACGTACAGCAGCTGCGCGAGGGGGTGAACAACTTCTTCGCAACGTTCATCGAAGTGCTTCATGACCGCGATGCCCGGTCCCTGGAGGTCGAGCCCGGGGTCACGAGCGGGGATTATCTGCACGCCTATCTCCAGGGAACGCGCAATGCCTTGTACGAAAACAAACGGGAATCGCTCGCGATCACGATCGAGAAGCTCGACGCGCAGTCAATCGGCGCACTGATCGCGCTGTATGAACGGGCAGTCGGTTTCTATGCTGCTCTCGTGAACATCAATGCGTACCATCAGCCGGGCGTCGAGGCAGGAAAGAAGATGGCCGGCGCGGTTATCCATCTGCAGAAGGAAGCCCTGGCTTTGGTGAATAAGAACAAGGGCGATTCATTCACCGCAGAAGCACTTGCCAAGGGAATCGGCGCAGAGGAAGACAGCGAAACCATTTTCAGGATCCTTGAACAGGCAAGCGCGAACAGTGATCATCGCATTAAGAAGAGCCCGGGGAAGGATGCCTGTGATGCGCATTATGAGGTCTTCTAAAGAACGGTGCAAATACCGTTATCCTGCCAGAGCATGAAACAACGTTACGATCTCCTCTTCCGTGTTATAAAAATGCGGTGAAACACGGAGGCCTCCGCCCCGGGCATTGACCATGATTCCCCTCCCCCGCAAATCATCCCGCGTCTTCGCAGGATCGAAATTCCCCGCGATGGTGATGTTCCCTCCCCGCTCCTTTCGTGCTTTCGGTGTGAGGAGAGAATAACCCTTTCTTTCGGCTTCACGAATGATCACATCGCCTAAACCGAGCACACGTTCTTCTATCGCGCCAATCCCGACCCCGGACAGGAGATCGATCGCAGCGCCGAGCCCGAAAATACCCAGGAGATTCATCGAGCCTTCCTCGAATCTCTGCGCATCTGTTTTAAGGGCAAAGTCCGGATGATCAAAGTCAAACTCGTTCTGAACAGACTTCCACCCGAGAAGCGGCGGATCAATGCGCTCAACAAGTTCCTTCCTGCAGTAGAAAATGCCGATGCCCTCAGGACCGAGCAGCCACTTGTGGCCGTCTGCGGAGAGAAAGTCGATGCTGCATTCCTTGACATCCATGGGGATGACACCGAGGCTCTGGATCGCGTCAACGCAGAAGAGGATGTTCTTCTTACGGCAGAGGCCGCCCACATTTTTCAGATCAACCCTGAACCCGTTCGCGTACTGCACGGAGCTTAGGGAAAGCAGCCTCGTTCTCGAATCAATCAATTTTTCGATGTCGTCGATGACAATCCTGCCATCCCGGGAAGGAATGATTTTTACGACGACCCCCTTTCTCTGAAGATTCAGCCAGGGGTAGCTATTCGAAGGAAATTCCTTTTCGTAAATCAGAACATTGTCGCCCGGTTTCCAGTCGAGCCCCTTGGCGACAATCGAAAGCCCGTGGGAGGTGCTCTTGACGAAGGCGATTTCCTCAGGCCGCGCATGAACGAGCCTTGCGCAAGACCGTCTGATCTCGACGACCTGCTGCGACCACTTCGGGTAATGGAACGCTCCACCCTGTGTCGCTTCCGACAAAAAGGTTTCGATCGCAGATTTCACCGGCAGCGGCAGGGGCGAAACGCCGGAGTGGTCAAGGTAGATGCATTTCTGCGTGACAGGAAACTCCTGGCGATAAGTATTGATAAGGGCATGGTCCATTTTGCCTTGGCTCATTCCTGACGCGATTGGGAATCCGGCGTCCCTGATTTCTTATGAATGTATTGTTCTTTTTCTTTCCTCGAAAGAGACTTCACCCGGCATTCTTTTTTCAGAGCGCTCGATTTGTTCCGGCATCGTTCCTGATAGATGAGGATCACAGGCAGCCGGCTCCGCGTGTAACGGGAAGCAATGCCGTCGTTGTGCATGCCGAGCCGGCGCTCCACGTCATTCGTAATGCCGGTATAGAATGTGTTGTCGCGGCATTTCAGGATGTAGAGCAGCCAGCGATTGGATGAACTCTTTGTTTTTTTCAACGAAGTAATGTGCGTTCCCTCAAAATAGTCTCCACGCCTGGTGGAAAGACTTCACAAGCATGTTGCCCCGCCGGGCAGTTCAAGTTTGAACATGACGTTGCTTTAAGCGCTTCGCGCAGCACGTTGATCGAACGCACAGTTGGAGCCAATTCAGACTCGTTCCCAATCCTCTATCCCGCCGGGAACAATCAGGAATAACGGGTGAGGCCGAGGACGAACCAGTGATTTGTTCATTTCATACTTCGCAGGCGCTCTCGTCTTCAACTTTCCGAGCAGGTGGGCCCATTCGTATGCAATCTGGCCCCTTTTGATTTTCATCTTCCGGCACGCCCCGGACCGGTTAATTTTAGAGCCATCAAACCGATATCCCCGCTTGTCCGCCTCTTTCACGACTTCGCAGAGATAGCAGCCAATCGCCACGATTGGATCGGAATGGGCGCGAAATCTGTCGAGCTGAGGATGGGCTTTATACCCCTTGGTTCCGCCGAGCAGAACCTTCTGAGCCAGGAGTCCTTCACGCCACAGGGCCACCAGGCCGCGTTGGTCCAAATAACGAGGATTTATCGACCACAGACGCACCGACGGTCTCCACTCATTCTTGGTGATTTTGGAAGAAAGCATTGCTCTGCTGTCTAAAGTATAGTAGAATTTTCCATCGATAGAAAGCATAAACTTGAAGCGAAGGCATATTCGATGCAGAAACGCTTTGCCGAGCCTTGAAACCCGCCATATGAGCAAAGACATACCGGACAAACAGCTGGACCTTCTGTACGGCCCTAGCGAGAACTCGCTGAAACGTCACCTTGAAGAACGCCTGGGCAGGCCCCTCGTACTCGTTCTGACGGAAAATGCATCGACCATGCTTTCCGTAAGACTGCATGGGGGTGTTCCGCGCATCCGCCTTCACCGCATGTTCCTGAATGCCGGCAACGAGGTGCTCGACGAAATCGCCTCATATATGAAAAAAAGCAAAGCTTCGATGCCGCTGTTCAGGAGCTTTGTGCGGGAGAACAGGGAGTGGCTTGCGATCAAGCCGCCGAAAAAAGTCCCTCTAAAGACCGCGGGCACCTACCACGACCTTCGCGAGCTGCACGATGCCGTGAACAAGGAATATTTCAACGGAACGATCGACGCCGCGATCACCTGGGGTTCGCGCAGCCCGCGGTCGTCCGTGAGAAGGAGGACCCTCGGCAGCTACAGCGAGAGGTCGCATATCATCCGGATCAATCCCGTGCTCGACCGGAAAGCCGTCCCCCGATACTTTGTCGCCTTCATCGTGTACCATGAAATGCTCCATGCGTTCCTGGGCACGCAGCCTGCGGGAACGCGAAGGAGCGTGCACTCGCGGGAATTTAGAAAGCAAGAAAAGCTTTTTCACGAGTATGAAAAGGCCATGGCGTGGGAGCGAGGACGGGCTTGAGAGCAGTCCCGGTCGTTGAAATTGTGCGGGGCGCTGTGTTATAGTAGGAAAAAAGAAACCTTGCAAGACCCCCGTGTTCAGCCCGGCGGCTTGGGGAGAAAAACAGAGAGCGAACCCGGAGGGGCCGTGAAGGCACTTTTTCATTCCGTCGTGGAGTTCGAATGTCCGGCGTTGAGGCGTGGAGCAAGGGCAGGTCTGTTTGTAGGGTCGGCGAAAAAAGGAGCTGCATGACGTTCTTTATGCCACAGAGAAAAAATATTCTCGGCCGTTCGTTCATCGCGGCTCTTGTCCTCATGACGTGGTGCGCGTCGGCAAATGCCGCAGTCGCACCGACGCAGAAAAAAGCGAATACCATCGTTGCTGTGTTCCAATGCGATTACTCTCCGGTCTCCTATTGGGACAAGAATGCCAACAAGCCTTCAGGCTTTTTTGTGGATATCATGGACAGTCTAGCCGGACGCGCGGGGTTGCAGGTGGAATATATCTGCAAAAAAGACTGGCCGGAAATGATAACCGCAATCGAGAGCGGCGAGGCAGACGTTGGTACGCTGCTTAAGAGCCGCGAGCGTGAGAAAATCATGCTGTTCAGCGCCCCGATCGACGTCACCTACCTTGCCTTTTTTGCCCGGTCTCAAAGCAGCATTGATACCAACATAGTGCCCGCGGGGTACACCGTGGGCGTTGTCAAAGGGAGCATGTCCGACGAGCACTTGAAAAACCAGCCCGGCCTGCGGCTGCAGACCGAAGACACCTACCAGGAAGGTATTTTCAGACTGCTGGCAGGCAAGATCGATTTGTTTGCCGGCGAAGATTCCATGATCCTGAAAAGCGCCAGGGAGGCCGGCCTGGAAGAGCGCATCAAAAAGGTGGGGAAGCCGTTCCTCGAACGGGAAAGATGCTTGGTGGTACGCAAAAACAATATTCGACTGCTGGAACAGCTGAACAGGGCACTGCAGGGCTTTACCGGAGGCCCGGAATATCGACGCATTTATATCAAATGGTACGGGACACCTGCTTCGTACTGGACGACCAGGAGAATTCTCATTGGGGCCGGCGTTGCCCTTTTTCTCGTTCTTTGCGGCATGGCATTGTGGCGGTACCTCTCGCTTTCCAGGATCAACAAGGAGCTTCTGCTGAACATCGCCGAGCGCAAGGAGGCGGAAAAAAAACTCACTGCCGCTGTAACGATCTCCCGGCAGGAGAAGGCCAAAACAGAGGCGGTCATTGCGGCGCTCGGCGACGGTCTCGTCATCATTGACAAAAATTTCAAGGTCATTTATCAGAATGAGGTTTTCAGTAAGATGATCGGCAATCTTGTTGGCGAAATCTGTTATCAGGCAAGCGAGGGGAGGCAAACGATCTGCGAAAACTGCCCGGTCGAGCTTTCCTTCCAGGACGGCCAGGTCCACCGAGCAGAAAGGAGCCGGACAGCAGGGACAACAACCCTCCACCTGGACATTACCTCGTCTCCTTTGCGGGACTCCTCGGGGGAAATCATTGCGGTCATCGAGATGGTCAGGGACATCACCGAACGGAAGCGGGCCGAAGAAGTGCTTTCCCGGTCCCGACAGGAGCTTGAAATTATCGTGCAGGAGCGGACCGCGGAACTGACGATGATGAACGATCAGCTCCGGAACCTTTCCGCCCATCTTGAAGACGCCAGGGAAGACGAGCGGACGAGGATCGCGCGCGAGATCCACGACGACCTGGGACAGTCATTGACGGCGCTGAAAATAGACCTTTCCCTTCTTCGGAAAAGGCTGCCCCCGGAGCAAAAAGCGGCCATTGAGAGGGCGGAGTCCATGGACGTACTTGTGGAAGCGACGATCCAGAGCGTGAAAAGAATATCCATGGACTTGCGGCCCGGGATCCTGGACCACCTCGGCCTTACCGCGGCCATCGAGTGGCAGGCCGAAGAATTCGAAAAGAGGACCGGCATTCCCTGCAGGGTTGTCTTTGAGCCCGAAGAAATCAGCCTCGATAAAGACCGGACCACTACGGTGTTCCGCATCTTTCAGGAAGTCCTGACCAATGCCGCCCGCCATGCAGAAGCGACGAAAATCTCCGTTCTCCTGGCAGAGCAGGCCGGCGGCCTGATGCTCCATGTTGAAGATAACGGCAAGGGAATTACCGAAAAGGAACTATCGGACCCGAACTCCCTGGGCCTTCTCGGCATGAGGGAACGGGTGAATACCTGGGGGGGATCGCTGTCGATCTCCGGGAGCAGGGACAAAGGGACCGCGATGACCGTGCTGATTCCCCGCTCTCCCGTCCTTTAAAGACTCGTCACGAACGGAAAAAGTCAAGCAACAGGGCAGGACACGCGCCTGCGGTTGCATTCATTCCGGCCGCTGTGCTATAGTGTTCGTCCAATATGAAAAGCCTTCACGACATGATCCTGCCGATCACCCGGGAAATCCAGGCAGGGAACAAGACGATCGAAGTGAGTGAACTCTGGGGGGCCTCCAAGGCCCTCTTTTTATTCGGCCTGCAACGAGAACTCGGCCGTCCGCTCGTCGTGGTCACGTCGAGCGAAGACGTTGCAGAGGCCCTGGTCGAGGACCTGAACTTTTTCGTGCAGAAGACGCCTCCTGCCGGGGGCGCGGACAAAGAGCCGGAAATTCGCCTGTTCCCTGCGTGGCGCGTGCTTCCCTTTGAAGCGGACTCGCCCGACAGCCGCACAGTCGGGGAGCGCATGCGGTTCCTCTACGGTCTTATCTCCGGCACTCCCGGCATCTTTGTGACGCCGGTCCCCTCGCTGATGCAGAAACTCCCGCCCTGGGGGCTGTTTGCGGACTCGGTAAGGACCATCTTGCTGAAATCGCAGATCGACCCCGACAGTCTCGCTTCCTCCCTTGTTTCGATCGGCTACGAATCCTCTTCCCTGGTCACGCGCGTGGGCGAGTTCAGCAGGAGGGGAGGGATAATCGACTTTTTTTCACCGCTCCACGAGCAGCCGGTGCGCATGGAATTTTTCGGCGACACCCTGGAGTCCTTGCGCGAGTTCGATCCGGAAACCCAGCGCTCCACCTCCGAGATCAAAGAGGCTGTGGTCCTCCCGGTCCGTGAGCTTATCGTGAGCGATGCGGGCCGCGAGCGGTTTGAACGCCGCGCGGGCAACGAGGCCCTGATCGACCAGGTGCGGGAAGGCACGCTCCCCCCTGGTGCGGAATTTCTTGCGCCGTTTTTCTACGACATGGAAAGCCTGTTCCAATATTTGCCTGAGAACAGCCTAGTTGCCGTGATCGAGCCCGATGATGTCACGAGAGAGATCGAGGCACAAGGCCAAAAGATCGAAGCAGGAAGAGAAGAGGAAGCGGAAGAAGGAAGAATGTTGCCTGAACGAGCGGAACTCTATCTTGACCGGGAAAGCATTAATGCCGAGTTTTCCCGTTTTCCCGCCCTTCAAGTCCGTCTGCTCGGGACCGGGGCCGGCGGGCATCGCATGGACACGAAGTCTGCTTCCTGGCTCTCCGTTCGCCTTACCAAGCCGATCGTGGGAAAAGAACAGGAGAACGCGCGCGAGCCCGCTGAAGGAATCATGGCGGGCGTCGTGGAGAAACTAAAACGGCTGAGGGACTTCAACAGCGTCATGATCGTCTGCGGCACTGATGAGGCCGGCAGCCGGGTCAGGAAGCTGTTCATGGAATACGGCCTCGGCGTGGCGCTGGCGACCCATGAAGCGGACCAGGAGCGCGGGCCGTGGCCCATCACCCTCACCATCGGCAGACTCTCCGAGGGGTTCGCGTGGCAGGAGCTCGGCCGGATCTTCATCACCGAGGAAGAGATCTTCGGCAGGAAGATCCACCGGCCCGGAGCAGCAAAGTCCAAAACAGCGCCTTTTCTCTCCACGTTCAAGGAGCTGAAGCCCGGAGATTTCGTGGTCCACACGGACTACGGCGTGGGCGAGTACCAGGGATTGACGCACATCGATGTCGACGGCTTCGAGACCGACTTCCTTGCGCTCCGGTATGAACCCGACGCAAAGTTATACGTGCCGCTTTACAGCCTTGATAAAGTGCAGAAGTACATCGGCGTCGAAGGCGCGGCCCCGAAGCTCGACCGCCTGGGCGCGCCCGCCTGGGCCAGGACCAAGGAAAAAGTGAAGAAGGACATTCTCGCGATGGCGCAGGAGCTTGTGGCCATCTACGCCGCTCGCGAGGCCCAGAGCCGCGCGTCCTTCACCCCGCCGGACAATCTCTACCGCGAGTTCGAGGCTGCCTTCCCCTTCGAGGAGACCGCGGACCAGCAAAAGGCCATCGAAGACGTCTTGTCCGACATGCAGCGGCCGCGGCCCATGGACCGGCTGGTGTGCGGCGACGTGGGGTACGGCAAAACAGAGGTCGCGCTCCGGGCCGCGTTCAAGGCCGTGGAGGACGGCATGCAGGTCGCGGTGCTCGTGCCCACGACGCTTCTGGCGGACCAGCACTATCGCACGTTCAAGGAGCGCGTCGCGCCTTTCTCCATCCGCGT
>JAJYKN010000028.1 GCA_021788515.1 Nitrospirota bacterium
AAAAGGGAAGGTAGAGATGCCTTCCCTTTTCTTTTTGTTTCGGGCATGCCAGGAAATACTAAAGTAAACCAGTCAGCGAATTCATGATATGGGCATCGACAAAGTGAACATAGCCATCGTGGGGTCGAGCGGGTATACCGGCGGCGAACTGTACCGGTTGCTGATCAACCACCCCCGGGCAACGGTGACGGCCGTAACCTCTGAGAAGTCGGCGGGCAAGCCGATCACGTCCATCTTCCCCCACCTATCCGGGTTAACGGACCTGGTATGTGAACCGCTTGACGCGTCTGCTATTGCAAAGAAAGCCGATTTCGTATTTCTTGCGCTTCCTCATGTGACGGCCCAGGAGGCGGCATTCCAGTTTCATCAATGCGGGAAAAAAGTAGTAGACTTGTCGGCCGACTACCGGCTTGCCGATCCAACGGTCTATGAAACATGGTACGAGCATTGTCACCAGTATCCGGAACTCCTGAAGAGCGCCGTCTACGGCTTGCCCGAACTTCACCGGGAAAAGATCAAAAAGGCCAAGCTGATCGCGAACCCGGGATGCTATCCAACCAGCGCGATCCTGGCGCTTGCGCCGCTTGTGAAAAAAGGGCTCGTCGATATCACGAGCATTATCATCGATTCAAAGTCAGGAGTATCCGGTGCAGGACGCAGCCCGTCTCTGGTGTACCACTACCCTGAAGTAAACGAAGGGCTGATGGCATACAAAATCGGAACGCACCGCCACACGCCGGAGATCGAACAGGAACTGGCTGGGCTGGCAGGAACGCCCGTGACGATCTCTTTTACGCCTCACCTCATTCCCATGAACCGCGGGATCCTTACGACGGCGTATGCTATGCTCGGTTCGCCGACCGATACCGGCCGGCTGCATGCCCTGTACCAAGAGTTCTATCAGAACGAACCATTCGTGCGTGTGCTTGCTTTGGGCCAGTTTCCCAATGTGCGGAATGTGCGGGGCTCGAACTTTTGCGATATCGGGGTCTACGCTGATCCCCGCACCAACAGGGCGGTTGTGGTTTCCGCCATCGACAACCTTGTGAAGGGAGCGTCAGGACAGGCGATCCAGAACATGAACCTGATGATGGGTTTTGACGAAAGGGACGGTCTCAAGGTCGCGGGCATGTTCCCGTGATTCCGGTGTCCAAACTACGGCCAACAGGAGTGGACTCATGAGGATTCTGGATACAAAAAATTTTTCCGTGCCTGGTTACAAGGCATGGGGCATTCACTGCGGGATCAAGAAAGCAGACAAGAAAGACCTTGCGATCATTTACTCCGAGCGCGAGGCATCGGTTGCAGGCGTATTCACGAAAAACCGGGTCAAGGCGGCATGCGTGCAGCTCGATATGGCCCGGGTAAAATCGGGCAAGGGCCAGGCGATCATCGCCAACAGCGGCTGCGCTAATGCGTGCACCGGCAAGCGCGGATTCGCCGATGCCCGGGCATCGGCGGAGCATCTTGCCGGAGAGTTCGGCATTAAGCCGGACGCCGTCCTGGTGGCCTCCACCGGCGTTATCGGAGAGTTCCTGCCGATGCCGAAAATCGCGACCGGCATAGCGACCGCATCGGGACTGCTGTCCGCGACGGGCTGGGAGCAGGCAGCCGAAGCGATTATGACGACGGACATGTATCCCAAGCTCGCGATAGTCCAGGAGGAGATCGGCGGCAAGACGATCACGGTCGGCGGCATGGCCAAGGGATCGGGCATGATCCACCCCGACATGGCGACAATGCTCTGTTTTGTCTTCACCGACGCGGCACTATCCGCGCCGTTGCTCAAAAAGGCGCTGCTTGCATCGACGGATCGGTCCTTCAACAATATCACGGTGGACGGCGATACCAGCACGAATGACATGACGCTGTGCATGGCGAACGGCGCCGCAGGGAACAAAAAGATCGCCGCCGGCAGCAAGGACTTCAAAAAGTTCCAGGCATGCCTCGACACGATTATGCAATCGCTCGCCAAGCAGGTCGTGCGCGACGGCGAAGGCGCGACGAAGTTCGTGGAGATCGAGGTACGGAATGCGAAAAGCCCTGTCGAGGCCAAGCGTGCGGCTATGACCGTGGCTAAATCCAGTCTGGTGAAAACCGCGCTCTTCGGCGAAGATGCGAACTGGGGAAGAATCATGGCTGCCCTGGGATATGCCGGTGTGGACCTGGACGAGGGCAGGACGGACATTTACATCGGGAAAATCAAGCTTGTCGAGAAAGGGCTGGGCCAGGGCAAGGCGGCGGAGCGCGACGCGACGCTTGGGCTCAAACAGCGGGACGTCCAGATCATCATTGATTTGCACAAAGGAAAGGGAAATGCTATTGTCTGGACCTGCGATATGTCCTACGAATATGTGAAGATCAACGCCGCCTATCGGAGTTGACGATGAACGGAGAAAGCCGGCCTCTTACAATGCAGCTCTTTTTTCAAAACTGTATGAAAAAGTAGCGATAATTTCTCTTGACTTTCCTGGGGAGAGTTGTTAATTTTACTGATTATGCCGCTTCTCCGGGATAGAGAGAGCGGTTTCACTGTTTTAGAACGATCTTATCGGATAAAAATGTAGAAAAACCGTTATTACAACATGTTACAGCTGGAGGGGGGTGTAGCGATAGTGTCGAGTATCAGATTGCGGGAGAATGAGCCTTTTGAGGCAGCACTCCGAAGATTCAAAAAAAGTATTGAAAAAGAAGGCGTGCTTTCAGAGGTGAAGAAAAGAGAGCATTACGAGAAGCCGAGCGTAAAACGCAAGAAGAAGGCATTGGCTGCCCGCAAAAAAGCCGCCAAAACCGCACGTATCTTCAGGCAGAGCTAAAGAACCGTGTGGCGTTGGCGTCCTTTTCGGCTATCATGCGTCGAGAATTTTTTTTCGTGTACACTTTAAGGAGAGAGGGCGGAATGGAACTACGATCGAGAATCGAAGCTGATACGATAGCTGCCCTCAAGACCGGCGCGAAAGACAAGGTTTCGACGTTACGCATGCTGAGCGCGGCCATGAAGAATAAGCAGATCGACAAGCGGCGGCCGCTCACCGAAGAAGAGGTGGTTGAGACGGTCCGGTCGCTCATTAAGCAGCGAAAAGATTCCGTCGAGCAATTTGCCAAAGGCAACAGGCAGGATTTGGTTGACAAAGAGACCGCCGAGATTGCGGTGCTGGAAGTCTATTTGCCCCAGCAGCTGACGCGGGAAGAGCTTGAATCAATGGTTCGGGATGTCGTTGCCCAGGCCGGAGCGCAGGGCGCAAAGGACATGGGCAAGGTCATGAAAGCGCTCATTCCCCTCGTGGGCGGCCGCGCGGACGGCAAACTGTTAAGCGAGCTGGTAAAAAATGCCCTGGGATAATGATTTCATTCGCGCAAAAGACATGCCATTTACTCATTAAGACGGACACAGGGGGCCATCAAGACCGAGGCCCCCTGATTTTTTTTACGAGTTTCTCTTTTGAAGCTGTACGATCATGCTCATCTGTTTCAACAACCAATCCTGCATCAGAAGAGCAGCTCCCGATGACTGCGAGCTCCTGACGGCACGGTGAACGCGCTTGTCTGCGGTGCGGTCCATGAATGAACATACTCTGCGGGTCCTCGAATATGACAAGATACTCGGCATCGTTGGCGGCTATGCTTCTTCCGAAGCCGGGAGGAGAGCCGTCAGCGCGATGCTGCCCGCAGCGGAACTTTCCCCGGCTGTGCTCCGCCTGAGAGAAACGAGTGAGTTCCTCGGGATCCTTCAGCAAGGCGAGAGCCCTCCCCTGAACGGGATCCTCGATGTCGCGCAGGCGGTTGCAAAACTCGGCGCAGCAGGCATCATGCTTACTCCTGCGGAGCTTCTCAATACGGCGATGACGCTGTCCGTCGGCAGGCGAGTCAAGCAGTTTTTTTTGCGGCAGGACGACAAGCGTGCAGCGCCGCTCCTGAACGCGAAAGCAGACGTCATCCAGCCGCTCAAGCATATCGAAGACGCCGTGTTCTCTGCGATCGATGAGCGGGCGGAAGTGAAGGATTCCGCCAGCCCGGACCTTCGCAAGATCCGGAAACAGCTGGCGCGGACGCGGGACGAGGTCCTGGGCCGCATGTCGAAGATCCTTCAGGACAGCGGCTTCCAGAAGGTCATCCAGGAGCCGGTGATCACCATCCGCGACGACCGGTACGTGTTGCCGCTCAAGCCCGGCTTCCGTCAAAGCATCAAGGGTGTGGTGCACGGCCAGTCAGGCTCGCGGGCGACGCTCTTCGTGGAACCCTTGGACGTCCTGGAGCAGAACAACCGCCTCGCCGAACTCCGTATGGAGGAGCGCGAGGAAGTTGAACGCATCCTGCGGGAGCTGACAAGCCTTCTGTCGAAAGATGCCGCAGCAATCGAGGCGACGATCGCTGCCCTCGCGGAGATCGACGCCATCTATGCGCGGGCGCGGTTCGGCATGGACTTTAACGGCTCCATCCCGGCGCTGATTGCGGAGCGAAGCATCGAGCTTCGGAATGCCCGGCACCCGCTCCTGGTCTGGAAACAGAAAACCACGGGCAGCGGGGTTGTTGAACCAAATGATTTCAGACTGAGTGGCGAAGAGCGGGCGCTCATCATCAGCGGCCCCAACGCAGGCGGCAAGACGGTGATCCTGAAGACCGTGGGCCTCTTAAGCCTCATGGCGCAGACGGGGCTGCCGGTGACCGCTGACGAAGGGAGCGAGCTCCCCTGCTTCGGTTCAGTGTTCGCCGATATCGGCGATGAACAAAGCATAGAGCAGGACCTCAGCACCTTCTCCTCCCATGTGAGCCAGGTTGCCGGGATTCTCCGGAATGCGGACAGGGACTCCCTGGTCCTGCTGGACGAGCTGGGATCGGGCACGGAGCCGGGCGAAGGCGCGGGCCTCGGCGCAGCGGTGCTCGAATCCCTGATCGAGCGCAACTGCGTCACTGTGGCCACGACGCACTACAACGCGCTCAAGCTGTTCGGGTCCCAGACGAGCGGGGCGGCGAATGCCGCCATGGAATTCGACCCGCAGACGCTCAAGCCGACGTACCGTATTATTCCGGGCCGGCCCGGCAGAAGTTACGGCCTGGACATGGCAGCGAGGCTCGGTGTCCCTGACGAAGTGATCGGCCGGGCGCGCGTGCGGATCGGCGAAGCCGACACGCGGCTCGAAAACCTGCTCAAGGACGTGGAAGAAAGATCCCGCCTGCTTGCTTCGGAGCAACAGGCTCTTGAGCAGGATCGTTCGGCGGCAGTTAAGGACCGGAACGAAACAGCGTCCCTGCTCGCCGCTGCGCGGGAAGAAGCGCGGACCCTGCGGACGCAAGCGAAGGCGGAATCCCGGGAAGTGCTGTCCGCGCTCAGGCAAAAGCTGCGTGATCTTTCACGGACCGCGCGGCTCGAGCAGGCGGAGGCGAAACAAGCGGGCGTGGAGATCGAGGCGCTTGCGAGAAAGCTCGAACCGGAGGTTCTGCAGCCGGCAATTCCCCGAACTGGTCTTGCAATTCGGGCTGGGGACACGGTGCGGATAACGAGGCTGAACAAGACCGGCACCGTGCTTACGGCGCACCGCTCCATGGTCGAACTTGAGGTTGCCGGGAAAACGATCAAACTTGCGGCAGCCGACGTGGTCCCTGCGGGACCGGCGCCCCGGCAGCGGACGACGATTTCCCAGCCCGGGTGGGGCACTGCTCTCTCCGAGGAAGAAAGCGCTTCGGACCGGCTGAACATCCTCGGTCTTCGCGTAGAAGCGGGATTGGCTGAGGTCGACCGGTTCCTCGACCGGGCGGGCATGAGCAATCTCTCGACCGTGACCGTGATCCACGGGCTCGGGACGGGCGCACTTAAGACTGCTGTGACGAACTTTCTTAAAAACCATCCGCTTGTCGCGTCCATTCGTCCCGGCGAACCGTCCGAGGGCGGCGCGGGAGTGACGGTAGCGGAGCTGAGGAAATAACATGTTTTCCGATGATATCATAAGCCGCGTCAGGGACAGCGTCGATATCGTTGATTTCATCTCCGGGTATGTTACCCTCAAGAAGACGGGCAAGAACCACACCGGGCTCTGCCCGTTTCACGCTGAGAAAACTCCGTCGTTCTCCGTGAACCCGGATAAGCAGATTTTTCATTGCTTCGGGTGCGGGGCCGGCGGCGACGTGTTCAAGTTTGTTGAGCTGCAGGAGGGGCTGAATTTCCCCGAGGCAGTAAAGAAGTTTGCGGAGCGTTCCGGCATAGCGCTGCCTGCGGACAGCAGGTCGCGGGGAGAGGACAAAAAGAATGTCGAGGAGCGCATGGCGCTCCTCAAGGCCGCGGGTGAGGCGGCGACCTACTATCAGAAAGAACTCGAAGGGCCCGCGGGAAGCGCCGCCCGGGCGTACCTGGCCAAGCGCGGCGTAAGCGACGTCACCATAAAAAACTTCCGGCTTGGCTATTCCCGGCCGGAGTGGGACGGCCTGTTCAAACATTTAAAGCAGAAGGGCTACACGCCGGCCCAGCTGGAAAAGGCCGGGCTCGTGGTCAAGCGAAGCGAGGGCGAGGGCCACTACGACCGGTTCCGGGGCAGGATCATGTTCCCGATCGTGGATATTGCCGGCAACATCATCGCTTTCGGCGGCAGGGTGATGGACGACTCGCTGCCGAAGTATTTGAACTCGTCGGAGACGCCGCTGTACAGCAAGAGCAACACGCTCTACTGTCTGGACGCGGCCAAGGACGCGGGACGCAAGCAGGGATATTTCATCATCGTCGAGGGGTACCTCGATGCGCTTGCCTGCCACCAGTACGGCGTGCGCAATGCGGTCGCGACGCTCGGCACGGCGCTGACCGAAGGGCACTTGCGACTCATGCGGCGGTTTGCCGACAAGCTCGTCCTGATCTTCGACCCCGATCCCGCGGGCGTGAAAGCCTCGCTCCGGGGATTCGACCTCTTTGTTGCGAGCGGGATGAAGGTAAACGTGGTCTCGCTTCCGGACAACGACGATCCGGATACGTTCCTGCAGAAGCACGGTCAGGAAGCCTTTGCAGCGCGCTTGCGCCAATCGATGAAGTTCATGGACTTTGTGCTGGCCCAGGTGGTGCCCAAGGGCCATGCGGCTTCGATCGATGAAAAAGTCGAGAAGGCGCAGGAGATGCTCGGGTTTATCGCCAGGCTTGCGAGCGGAATCGAGCGGGACTACTACCTGAAAAGAACGGCCGAGGCCCTGGACCTCGATGAAACCGTGCTGAGGCAGGAAATGCCGAAGCAGGCAAAACGTCCGGGATCGGCGGCCGGGGCAATGACACCGGCCCCGTCTCGCGGCCATCGACCCCGGGCCGAGGAGATCCTGGTCCACCTCATGCTCAAGGATGAAACGATTGCGCGGAACCTGCAGTCGCAGATCAAGCCCCAGGATTTTACCGACCCGCTGTTCCGGCGCATGGTCCAGCGGATCTTCGATGTGCTGGCCGCGACCGGGTCTCTCGATTCCCGGGCACTGATGCAGGACGGGGACGAGGAGTTGAACGGGCTGCTGTCCCACTACGCAGTGCTTGAGATGGAGTACGACGATCCCGAGAAGCACTGCCAGGACTGCGTAGAGATGATCAAGCAGCAGGACCCGGAGAAGCAGATGAAGCAGATCGTGAAGTCGCTCAAGGCGGCAGAGGAAGAGGGCAACGACGTGGAGTACAAGCGGCTCCTCGAGATCCAGCAGCAGCTGTGCAGGCGGCCGGGTCGCCGCATTCCGGGGCTGTAAGAACAGATACGACAAGACGCGGAGCAGCAAGCGTTCGAGCATTCAAAATCGTGATGGCGTGGAACGCCGCTCACACAAAAGGAGCACCAGAGTATGTCAAAGCGGGGCAAAGCAGGAGATCCTAAAAAACCGGGCGCGGCTGGAAAAGAACGGAACTACGTTCCCTTCGAAGAAGCGAACGAGACGATACCGCACGAAGACGTTTCCACGGAACAGTTGGACAGCATCATCTCCCTGTTCGGGGACGGCGAAATGGACATGGATATCGCCGATTCGCGGCACGACGGCAAGGCGCGCCAGCCTGCTGAAGACGAACTGGAAGAGGGCGTTGAGTCGGAGGACGTGAGCTTAGACGATGCCGCCGAGGAGGATGTCGAGGAGGAAGAGGTCGAGGTTGGCGTGGGCAAGACCGACGACCCCGTCCGCCTCTACTTGAAGGAAATGGGCACCGTGCCCCTCCTCTCGAAGGAGGGCGAGGTGGCGATCGCGAAGCGGATCGAGGAAGGCAAGCGCGAGGCTGCCCAGATCCTTTACAGCCTTCCCTTTGCGCTCCAGGATGTGCGCGATCTCGGCGACAAGCTGCGGAAGGGAAAGATCAGCATCAACGAGATCGTGCATGCCGGCGACGACGATTTCGAGGAACTCCAGAGCCAGAACGAGGAGGAGCTCCATGCACGGGTGATCAAGCTTATTACCGAGGTCGAGCGCTACAGCAAGGAGCTCAACACGCTGACGAACCACGTCATGAGCAGCCGGTGCACCGAGGCCCGCAAGAAGACCCTCCGGGAGAAGATGCAGACGACGCGGTATGCACTCTTCGGCAAATTGGAGGCGCTGAACATTCACTGCCGACAGACCGATCGGCTGGTCATGAAAGTGCGCGAGATGGTGAGCGAAGTGCTGCTCTCCGAACGCGAAGTCCATGGGCTCGAGCGCAAGTCGGGCATGACCATCGTCGAGCTTAAGGACATTTTCAAGAAGATGCGGCTGGGAGAGCGCGAGCTC
>JAJYKN010000029.1 GCA_021788515.1 Nitrospirota bacterium
AGCTCCAGGTGCTCCGGGGCGTGAACCTCTCTGTGGAAAAGGGCGAGAGCATGACGGTGATCGGCGGCAGCGGCAGCGGCAAGAGCGTTCTGCTGAAGCATATCATCGGCCTCCTGTTTCCGGACAAGGGAAGAGTGATCGTCGACGGCCAGAGTTTGAACGACCTCGACGAGTATGGACTCAATGAATTGCGCAAGAAGTTCGGCATGCTGTTTCAGATGGCGGCGCTGTTCGATTCGCTGACGGTCTGGGAGAACGTGGGGTTCTCGCTCAAGCAGCATACGAACCTGTCTGACAAGGAAATCCGGAAGATCGCGACGGAGAAACTCGCCCTGGTGGGTTTGAAGGACGTTGAGGACAAAATGCCTGCCGAACTTTCGGGCGGGATGAAAAAAAGAGTGGGGCTCGCGCGTGCGATTTGCATGGACGCGGCCATTATTCTCTATGACGAACCCACGACGGGTTTGGACCCGATCGCGGCCGATGCAATCAATGATCTGATCGTTGACCTGAGGAAAAAGCTTGGCGTCACGTCCGTGACCATTACGCACGATATGCACAGCGCCTATAAAATATCGGACCGGATCGCCATGCTGTACAAAGGTGAAATCCTGGAAATCGGGACTCCCGATCAGATCAGGAATACGACGAATCCCATCGTTCACCAATTCATCACCGGAAGCGCGGTGGGCCCGATAACGGCGGAGTGATTCGATTGGGGATTACGAACAGTGGAATGCGAATTGGAAACCGTGAAACCCCGGCCGGTCGTTTGATGGAATTTGTTCCGCTGTCCGACCTGCACCGAGCAGTTACGAGTGCAAACGGGAGAGCAGGGTGCTTCCGAAATCAGGAATGAAGACGGAGTTATCATGGCGAAACTGAGTGCAGAAGCAAAGGTTGGCTTGCTGGTCATCGCCGGCGCGGCGGTCCTGCTGTACATGACCTTTGCCGTCGGAAAGTACCATTTTGGCGAGCCAAAGGGATACGTGCTGCAGGCGACATTTGACTCCGTGGCCGGACTTGATGCACAGGCCTCCGTACGGATGGCTGGTGTTAAAATCGGCTCCGTTGAACAGGTGGAACTCGATGATAGTCGAGCGCTGGTGACCATGAGGATCAACGAGGGTGTGCATATTCTTCGCGGAACCGAAGCCAGCATCAAGACGCTGGGCCTCCTGGGAGAAAAATACGTGGAATTCGTCCCTGTACGGACCGGCAAGCCCCAGCAGGTCTCGGCCGAGGGCTCGCCCTATTACAGCGCAGGCGAAAAGGTACAGAAAACCGTATCGCCCAGCGATGTGGACAAACTCATCAATCAGTTCTCAGGTATTTCAGACGACGTGAAGCAGATAACGGCGTCGCTTCGACAGGTCCTCGGGACCCAGCAGGGAGAACAGTCCATGGAGGACATGCTCCACGATCTGCGCGAGACTACGGCGAACATCAAGGAATTTTCCCAGACGCTCCGGAACGACGGCAGTGAACTGGTCATGCGGCTGAACGAACTCGTTGCCAGCCTCAACGGGGTCGTGGGCGACAACCGCGACAACCTCAAGGTGACCATGGAGAACGTCAGGGAAGCGTCGAAAAGCGCTGAACTTGCCCTGGCTTCCATCGAGAACGCGGCGCAAAAGATCGACCGGGGAGAAGGCACGATCGGCAAGCTGGTCAACAATGACAGCATGTACAATAATATCGACAGTGCGGCCAAAGGACTTACCGACTACGTCTCGCGGGTCGAGCGCATGAAGACGATAGTCGGGTTCCGGAGCGAGTACATGTTCCCGGAGTCCAAGAGTTACGCGACCCTGGAACTTAAGCCCCGGCCGGACACCTATTATATCCTCGAACTCACCTCCGATCCTTTCGGGAACTATACGCGGACCGAACAGACAACGACGCCGCCGGGCGGGACCGTGGTGACCGAGACCTATGAAAATAAATTTAAGTTCAGCGTGGAATTTGCAAAGCGGTACGGGAATCTCGCCATGCGCCTCGGGCTTATAGAATCTACGGGAGGCATCGGGGCTGACTACTACGCCTTTGATGACCGGCTTAAATTCAGCCTGGATTCCTGGAACTTCAACAGCAATGAGCCCGGCAACGAAAATGCCCATGTTAAGGCAACGGCAAACTACAGTCTGAACAAGGTGCTTTACGTGAACGCCGGTTACGACAACTTCCTGAACACTCAGCGAAAGGCGGCCTTTGTGGGGCTCGGTCTGCGGTTCGATGACGAGGACCTGAAGTACATCATGGGGAGCGTGCCGATACCGAAGTAGTAAAGCGGCTCATGGCTCGGAGTTCGTAGTACCACTGTGCATTATCAGGGCTCTCAGCGACATGAGAAGTTGACATTTCCCGGACAGTTACTTAGAATGACGTCGAGGAGCGGAATGTGAATAAACTGATTACCAAGGCCGTCTTTCCCGCAGCGGGCCTGGGCACCCGTTTCCTGCCTGCAACCAAGGCATCTCCCAAGGAAATGATGCCGCTCGTGGACAAACCCCTTATTCAGTACGTCGTTGAAGAGGCGGTCTCGTCCGGCATCGACCAGGTTGTGGTGATTACCGGCCGTGGCAAACGGGCCATCGAGGACCATTTCGACGTTGCTTTCGAACTGGAAGAAGACCTCAAGGCCAAAGGCAAACATAAGTTGTTGTCTGAAGTGCAGCGCATAGCAAACCTGGTAACCTTCTGCTATATCCGTCAGAAGCAGGCGCTCGGCCTCGGCCACGCGGTACTGACGGCGAAGCGCATTGTGGGTGATGAGGCTTTTGCCGTGCTCCTTGGCGACGATATTATCGATGCCGAGGTCCCGGCGCTCAAACAAATGATGGACGTCTACAAACGATACCCGTCCACAATCCTGGCCATCCAGAAGGTCCCGAAATCACAGACGCGGCACTACGGCATTATCGACGGAAAAAGGATAGAGGACGGCATTTACCTCGTGAAAGATCTCGTGGAAAAGCCGTCTCCCGATGAAGCGCCCTCGAACCTGGCGATCATCGGCCGCTACATTCTGACACCCGAGATTTTCAGTTCCCTCGAGAATACCAAACCGGGTAAGGGCGGAGAGATCCAGCTTACCGACGGGCTCCGGCTTCTTATGAATAAACAGCCGATCTATGCCTACGAATTTCGCGGAAAACGACACGACGCAGGCGACAAACTCGGTTTTCTCAAGGCCACAGTGGAGTTTGGATTGAAGAACAGGGAGTTTGGCGAAGAGTTTAGAAGTTATTTGAAAAAATTGAAATTATAAATGATGATTGATGGTGGCGGTCGTTATTATCAGCAAGGGACGCATTGACATGAGGAGGCCAGTTTGGCAAAGACCGAGACAAAAAACATAGATTTGCAGCAATCGATCGAGATCCCCAAGAAAATACCCTTGCTTCCGATCCGGGACATTGTGGTTTTCCCCTACATGGTACTGCCGCTGTTTGTGGGTAGGGAGACGTCCATCAAGGCGATCGAGGTCGCGCTTGAAGGAAACCGGATGATCTTCCTGACTTCCCAGAAGGACATCAATGTGGAAAACCCGTCTCCGTCCGACCTCTATACGGTCGGTACGGTAGGCGTGATCATGCGGATGCTGAAACTGCCCGACGGCCGAATCAAGATCCTCGTCCAGGGGGGGGCCGGGGCCAAGACGGTCAAGTTCCTCCAAAAAGAGCCGTTCTACCAGGTGGAGATCAAGACCTATCCGGACGCCGCAACTGCGATCAATCTCGAAACCGAAGCGCTCATGCGGAACGTAAAGGAGCAGATCGAGAAGCTGGTGTCCTTCGGCAAGGTCATTCTGCCGGACATCATGGTGGTCATCGAGAACGTCGATGATCCGGGCAAGCTGGCTGATCTGGCGGTGGCGAACATGGGCCTCAAGGTCGAGCAGGCGCAGGAGATCCTTGAAATCGCCGATCCGGTTGCCCGGATCAAACGGATCAACGAGGCGCTCGGGAAGGAGATCGAGCTGCTGTCCATGCAGCAGAAGATCCAGGCCGATGTGCGGGGCGAGATCGACAAGACGCAGCGCGAGTATTTTCTCCGCGAGCAGCTCAAGGCGATCCAGCGGGAGCTCGGCGAGACCGACGACCGTTCCGAGGATATGCGCGAGCTTCGCGACAAAATCAAGGAAGCAAAGATGCCGGAGAAGGCCGCCAAAGAGGCCGAGAAGCAGCTTCGCAGGCTCGAACGCATGCATCCCGATGCGGCCGAGGCATCCATGACGCGGACGTATATTGAATGGCTGGCGGAGCTGCCCTGGAGCAAGGCCACCAAGGACAACCTCGATCTGAAGGCGGCGCATAAGATCCTCGAGGAAGATCACTATGATCTCGAAAAGGTGAAAGAACGGATTCTCGAATATCTGGCCGTACGCAAGCTCAAAGAGAAGATGAAGGGCCCGATCCTGTGTTTTGTCGGACCGCCGGGAGTGGGTAAAACATCGCTCGGCAAGTCCATTGCCCGGTCTCTCGGCCGCGAGTTTGTACGCATCTCGCTCGGCGGCGTGCGGGACGAGGCGGAGATCCGCGGGCATCGGAGGACCTACGTGGGCGCGCTTCCCGGGAGGATTATCCAGGGCATTAAGACCGCGGGCTACAACAACCCCGTGTTCATGCTGGACGAAATCGACAAAATCGGGGCTGATTTCCGGGGTGATCCCTCCGCGGCCCTGCTCGAAGTGCTCGATCCCGAGCAGAATAATTCGTTCAGCGATCATTATATCGGTCTGCCCTTTGATCTGTCCCGGGTGATGTTCATTACCACGGCAAACATGACCGATCCCATCCCGGGTCCGCTGAAAGACCGGATGGAGATTATTCGCCTCTCGGGCTATA
Source organism: Nitrospirota bacterium (assembly GCA_021788515.1). GTDB lineage: Bacteria > Nitrospirota > UBA9217 > UBA9217 > UBA9217 > JAJYKN01. The sequence goes on from JAJYKN010000029.1 coordinate 4,851, forward strand.
CGGAACAGGAAAAGCTCGGCATCGCGAAAAGCTATCTGGTCCCCCGTCAGCTGACGGAGCATGGCATTACGGAAAAGAACATCAGCATCCCGGACAAGCCGCTCCTTCAGGTCATCGCGCAGTACACGCGCGAAGCCGGCGTCAGGAACCTTGAGCGCGAGATCGCCCATCTCTGCAGAAAAGTAGCGAGGAAGATCGCCGAGGGCGCGACCGGAATGTTCACGATCACGTCCGCAAATTTGCATACCTATCTCGGCGTGCCGAAGTTTATGCCCGAGGTAGAACGCGAACAGGACGAGATCGGCGTAGTGACCGGTCTGGCCTGGACCGAGACGGGCGGAGACATCCTGTATATTGAAGCGACCACGATGCGCGGAAAAGGCGCGCTGACGCTCACCGGGCATCTCGGGGACGTCATGAAAGAATCGGCCCATGCGGCTCTTACCTATGTGCGCTCCCGGGCAGAGAAGCTCGGCATCCCCCCTGATGTGTTCGGTAAAACTGATGTCCATATCCACGTTCCTGCGGGCGCTATCCCGAAAGACGGGCCGTCAGCCGGCGTGACCATGGCGACTGCCCTGGCCTCGGTTTTCACGAATGCCCCGGTCAGGAGAGACATTGCCATGACCGGCGAAGTGACGCTCCGCGGACGGGTCATGCCTATCGGCGGGCTGAAAGAAAAAACGCTTGCTGCCCGCAGGGCCGGGATCAATACCATCATCCTTCCGAAGGAGAACGAAAAGGATCTGGACGATATCCCGAAGAACGTCAGGCAGAACATGAAGTTTATCTTTGCCGAAACAATGGATGAAGTCATTGCCAATGCGCTTCGCAAAAAACTGCCGCGACGCATCGCGCATAAACGGCTGCCCGGCAGGTCGCGGGCTACGCATTGATCGGCAGGGATGATTGCATGAGCTATCAGAATTATCGATGAAACTGTCCTCGATGGGAGAATTCAGGCTGATTGATTCCATACGGAAAATGACTGCGCGCCAGTCACCTTCCGTGTTGATCGGCATGGGAGACGATGCCGCAGCGTTGAAGCTCTCTTCTTCGTCACTCCTGCTTGCCACCACCGACATGCTGCTGGAGGGGGTTCACTTTGATCTCTCCTACACCGATTTTTATTCCCTCGGGTGGAAATCGGCTGCAGTGAATCTCAGTGACATTGCTGCAATGGGGGGCGTTCCCCGGTTCTGCCTGACTTCGCTCGGCATCCCATCCTCCGTCTCGGTAGAACAGGTGAAGGATTTTTATCGCGGATTCCGCGCTGTTCTGCGCGCTTACCGGACAGTCCTGGTCGGCGGCGATACCTGTTCATCACGAAAAGATTTTGTTGTAAATGTCGCCGTGCTTGGCGAGTCCGAGAAAGCGAAACTCGTAACGCGGGCAGGCGCAAAGGCGGGCGACCGCATATTCGTCACCGGGACCCTGGGTGACGCTGCGGCGGGACTGGATTTGCTCAGGACAACCACAGGACGCAAAAGGCAGGAAGCATGGAGAAGGAAACTGATTCAGAAACATCTGCGTCCAGTACCCAGAGTAGCATGGGGCAGAATAATAGCAATTGCCAAGTGTGCCCATGCCATGATCGACATCAGCGACGGGCTCTCATCGGACCTTGCTCACATTTGTGATGAAAGCGGAGTCGGAGCCCGTATTATCGCCGAGGATATTCCCATTTCCCGGTCGCTGTTGGCGGCATCTGGTAAGCTGGGGAAGAACCCTCTGTACTACGCTTTGTCGGGAGGAGAGGATTACGAGCTTCTCTTCACGGTGCCGCCTGCGAAGATGAAAAAACTGCGCTCTCTTGACATTGCGGCCACCGAAATAGGCGTTATCACCGGAGAACGCAGACTTCTTCTTTCCTGCGAGGGTAAGACAAAGCCGTTCCGGCCGACGGGATATAATCACTTCAAAAAATCCGGCAGATGATCAAGAACGCAGCCGGCCTTCCCGGTTCATGATCATGGCGATACTATGACACGATATATTCGAGAACGCATACGCTATCTGATGAAACTTGACGACCCGCCGCACAAGCTTGCACTGGCTTTCGCACTCGGCGTATTTGTCGCATTTTCTCCGACCATCGGAATGCATATCGTCAGCTGTTTTCTTCTTGCGTGGATATTCCGCGTCAGCAAGGTTGTTGTTCTGAGCGCGTCGTTCATTAACAACCCGTGGACGGTCGTTCCTTTGTACGGCTTTTGCATCTGGTTCGGCATCAAAATTACGGGAGCCGATGCTCCCGTGCCGCATATTGCCTGGAACGAGCTTACGCTCAGCACGGTATACTTTGTTTTAAAACCCTATCTCTGGTCTTTTATCGTGGGAACGCTTGTGCTCGGCACTGCCGCGGCCGTTGTATCGTATTTTGCGTTTTACTGGGCAGTACGGCGGTATCGGAAAAGAGAGAAGAATCAGGCAGGGGTCTAAACGTTTGATCGGCTGCTCAGATTCAGCGCCCAAGGAGTTAATGTAATTGACGCACCCGGACGTAAGCGTCGTTATCGTAAACTGGAACGGCAAGCATCTTCTGGCCGAATGCCTCGACTCGCTTGTTGGCCAGCGGAACATCAGGGATGTTGAAATTATCCTGGTGGATAACGGTTCGCAGGACGGATCAGCGGAGTTCGTCCAGGGGCATTACCAAAATGTAAAAGTGATCAGTTTGCCTGAAAATATCGGTTTTGCCGGAGGCAATAACGCAGGCATTCGGATCGCTGCGGGCAAGTATATAGCTCTCTTGAATAATGATACGAAAGCTGATTCTCTCTGGCTGTCCAGTCTGGTGACGACGGCGGAAACTGACCCGCGGGCAGTCGGTATGTGGGCCGGGAAAATACTGTCCTATGGTTGCCCCGGCATTATCGACAATGTGGGGCTTCTCCTGTACCCTGATGGATTGGGACGCGGGAAAGGGCGGTTGGAAAAAGACGAAGGACAGTACGATGTCCCCGGCGAGGCGCTGTTCCCGAGCGGATGTGCGGCGCTCTATCGGAAAGCGATGCTGGACGAGATCGGGTTGTTCGATGAAGAGTTTTTTGCCTATGCTGACGACGTCGATGTCGGTCTTCGGGCGAGGCTGGCTGGATGGGAATGCCGCTATGTTCCAACGGCAAAAGTTTTCCACAAATACTCGTCATCGTCCTCAGCCTATTCGCCGCTCAAGGCTTTCCTGGTCGAGCGAAACAGAATATGGGTGCTGCTGAAATATTATCCGCTGGAACTGATCCTGCTCAGCCCCGTCTTTACGCTGCTGCGGCTTTTGGCCTATCTGCTCGGCGCGATTACGGGCAAAGGCGCCAGCGGCAAATTTTCTGAACAGCATTCGGTGCTGCGCGCGATGTTTGTATTGCTCCGGGCCTGGGGAGCGGCGCTCAAAGCGCTTCCTGCCGTTCTCCTGCGGCGCAGAGAGTTTTCTTCCTTGCGCCGGCTCGGCCGATTTGCAATCTACCGGCTTTTCTGCACCTACCGGCTGTCTGTCCGTGAGGTCGGTCTGAAAGAGTGACGTTGAATGAAGATACTGATCATCGTGCCTGCTTTTAATGAAGAGGCAAGTCTTCCGGGAGTACTTCGGGACCTGCGTGAGCAAATGCCGTCGGCTGATGTGCTGGTGGTAAACGACGGCTCTGGAGATTCCACCTCCAGAACAGCACGGGACAGGGGAGTGAAGGTCGTGGATCTGCCGTTCAACCTCGGTATCGGCGGGGCAGTGCAAACGGGCTATTTATACGCGGCTCATCAGGGGTATGACGTTGCTGTGCAG
>JAJYKN010000030.1 GCA_021788515.1 Nitrospirota bacterium
GCGGGGACCTTGGGCTTTTTAACAGGCTCTTCAGGGATTTTCGCAGCGCCGGCCCTGCTTTTTTCTTGCGGCAGCGGTTCTTTCTTTATTGCCGGCGCCGTTGCCCGGATAGCGGTTTTTGCGAGCGGCGGTTTTTCTTCCAGCAAGGGCATCCCGGCATCGAGGCCTTCAAAGGCGATTTCATCGGTCTGCGCGGGCTCCTCGGGCAAGGGGGACGCTTCGAATGCAGGCGGAGCGACGGCTGGTTCCGGCGACAATATGTCATCCAGGCTGACTTCGGGAAGCGATACCTCGGGCGGGGATGGTTTTGCCTGCCTCGGCTGTTCCGCGAGGGCCTCTGAAGGAACAGGCGGCATGCCGAGTTTCGCGCGGACTGCGCTGTTGTTCGGATCGAGGGACAGCGCCGACCGGAGGACGGAATCGGCCTCTTCCTTCATGTTTTTCGATGCATAGAGATCGGCCAGCGCCAGTGCTTGGGCAGCCGCTTTGGATAGATTCCCCTGCTCACGATAGACATCCTGCAGCCGCATGCGGACCTGGGGACTTTCCGGATATTTGAGGGCCATGGCCTCGAGTTGCTCGAGCGCTTTGGCGGCAAGGCCGTATTTGGCGAGCACGTCGATTTCCGTGAAGGCCTCGTTGATCGCCGGATTTTCCTCGAGAATTGACAGCGCGGCCGCAGGAGGCCTGGCAGCAGGTTTTTCCTGGGCCGCGGTTATCGGTTCTTTGACGATCTCCGGTTCGGGAGGCGGAGCGGCGGACAGCGTTGCCTCAAGCTGTTCAAGGAGTGCCTTGGCCTCCTGCAGATCGGGTGCAAGTTCCAGCGCCCGGTTCAGGAACGCTTTGGCGCCGCCCCGGTCGTTGGTCTCAGTGAGGATTTCCGCTGCCTGCAGGAATGTTGCGGCCGCATCCTGGTTGCGCCCGACGGAACGATAAAATTCGGCCAGTTTTTGGCGGGCAGGAATATATTCCGGGACCTGGGCCACGAACGCCTTGAGGATGTTCTCCGCTGCGCTGCTGTCTCCTTCCGCGGTCTTCGCCTCGGCGATTAACGCAGTCTCGGCAAGGGCTTTGTGGTCGTCCTTTTTCCCCAGGTGGATCTTGACCAGTTTTTCCCGCAGGTCCGTCCGCGTGGCGTCATTGGCGAGAATTTTCCCCATGACCTGCTCGGCTTCCGGTTCTTTCCCGGCTTTCAGCAGGGCTTCGAGCTAGGTATCGGCGATCTCCCTGCTGGACGGGTCGCTTTCAAAGGCGGGCTTCAGCGCCTTGCAGGCTTCGCTGAATTTCCCCTCCTGAAGATACAGCATGCCGGCCTTATGATAGACCGCTTTGTTGCCGGGGTCGAGAGCCAGCACTTTCTCGAACAATTGGCGCGCGTCCTTGAAGGCGTTCTTGGACATGTGCACTTCCGCCGCAGCAAGATAGGCCTTGCTCGCTTCGGAGGCCATGCTTTCTTTTGCATACATGTCTCCGAGCTTGACGCGGAACGCGATGTTGGCGGGGTTCAAGTCGGCCATCTTTTGATAGATGCCGAGGGCCTTTGCCGTATCTTTCTGCTGCGTATAGTGGTCGGCGACGATTTTATAGCTTTCCAGAGCGTTACCGGTAAGGCCTTTTTCCGCGTTCAGGTCTCCGAGGGAGAGGTGGACTTCGATTTGCTTGGGGTCAATGTTCAGGACTTTTTTGTAGAGAGCGATCGCCTTGGAGGTAAACCCGTCTGCGGCCAGCAGATCGGCGGCTTTCCTGTAGGCGTCGACAGCGTCGGCCTTGGAGTCTTTTTTCAGGCAGAGATCGCCTATCGTATTGAAGATATTGGGGTCGTTCGGTGATTCCTTGAGGAGCTTTTTCCACTCGGCAATCGCTTTGTCGAACTGACCCTTGGCAGCGAACTTCTGAGCTTCCTTGGAGATCGTATTTTTATCGATTGCCATACCCTTAAAAATACCATAAAGCTTATCGGAGTGTCAACAAGGTTCCTTCCAGCGGGAGGGAAAATCAGGTGTTTTTTGAAGCGAGTAAGCATCTTCTGTCTTGATTTCCGACGGGAATCATGTTACAAATGAACACCATGGCTATTCGAGAAATACGCATGTATCCCGACCCGGTGCTCCGTCATAAAACGGCCCGGGTGGAAAAAATCGACAGTTCACTCGATCGGCTGATCGATGACATGGTGGCAACCATGCACGCTGCGCCGGGCGTCGGTCTTGCCGCCAACCAGGTTGGGATCCCGCTTCAGCTGGCGGTGATCGACATCAGTTCCCGGGAAAACGAGGGACAGCGCCATCCTCTCCTCGTGATCATCAACCCCGAGCTCCTTTCCCTGGAAGGGGCCGTCGCTGAAGAGGAAGGGTGTCTCAGTATCCCGGACTACGCCGAGAAGGTGAAGCGCGCGGCAAAAGTCAAAGTCCGCGCCCAGGACCGGACCGGAAAACCTTTTGAAATCGAGGCGGAAGGACTCCTGGCAAAGGCCCTGCAGCATGAAATCGATCATTTGAACGGTCTGCTCTTCGTGGATCGCTTAAGCCCCCTCAAAAAAAATATCTTTAAACGAAGATACAAGAAGTTTGCGGTGGAGAAAGAGTAGCGTGCAACACCTCCCGATGCCCGCACGCCGCATTTCCGGGAATATTCCAAACAGCAAAGAGCGACGGCAGCAAACCGAAAATCCGGAATGTTGCTGCCGGGACCTGGAGCGCATGCGGATTGTGCACTTGTGATGCGGAACTTTTATGAAACTTGTTTATCTGGGGACTCCGCAGTTTGCCGTGGAGCCGCTCCGCGCCCTGGCTGCGGCAGGTCATGAGATCGCCGGGGTGGTCACGCGGAGTGACAAGCCGGCGGGCAGGGGACGGAGCCTGACCGCGCCGCCGGTCAAGGTCGTTGCAGAGGGGATGCGGGTCCCCGTATTCCAGCCGCCGCGGGTGCGGGAGCCGGCGTTCGTCGATCAACTGCGGACGATCGATCCCGAGGTCATTGTCGTGGCTGCCTACGGCCAGATCCTCCCGAAGGAAATCCTGACGCTCCCCAAATACGGATGCATCAATATCCATGCCTCGCTTTTGCCGCTCTACCGCGGGGCCGCCCCGATCAATTGGGCGATCATTCGCGGCGAGGCGCGGACCGGCATCACGATCATGAGGATGGACGAGGGAATGGATACGGGCGCGATCCTGCTCCAGGAGAGCATCCCGATCGATCCTGCGGACACGGCCGGGACAATGACCGGGAAGCTCGCGGTCGTAGGCGCACGGCTCATTGTTGCCGCGCTTCCGCTCATCGCGGAAGGAAAGCTGCAGCCGGTCGCACAGGACGAATCGCGGGCGACCCTGGCGCCGCTGCTCAAAAAAGAGAACGGCCTTATTGATTGGAACCTTTCTGCCGTCGAGATTCATGATCGCGTCCGGGGCCTTTCGCCCTGGCCGGGGGCGTACACCTTTCTCGACGGGAAAATGGTGAAAATCATTGAGTCCGAACCGCGAAGCGGCGCGGGCGAGCCCGGGCTGTTGTACGAACGGGACAGGAACACCCTGGAAGCCGGCACCGGCAAGGGACTGCTTCGCATCAAGAGCATCCAGCCGGAGAGCAAGAAGCCGATGATCGCCGGGGATTTCCTGCGCGGCCATCGGGGGATTGAAGGGAAGAAATTCGAAATAAAAAGCATCAAATCTCAAGCACCAAATCACCAATAAGCACCAGGCAACAAATTCAAAGTTCCAAACTTTTAGGAAATTGTATTTTGGCGTTTGGAATTTATTTGTGATTTGGGATTTCTCATTTGGAATTTTAACGACCATGTCCGAACCCAAAAAAAGAATTTTCATCGGCCTTATCGTCTTTACGGTATTTCTGATCGCCGCGATCACGGTTGCGCTTTACCTGATCCCCTATATCGGGCTCAGGAACATTCACCCCCTTGCGCCGGAGATCGTGTGCCTTACGATGAGCGCGGCGCTCGGCGCCCTGATTCTCGGCGTGGGCCTGCTCATCCTGACCCTGATTCGCGGCAAGGAAATCTTCTTTGCCGCGCGGCTCCGGGGCATCGTGATCGAAGTGCTCTTTCCCATCATGATCGTGGTGGGCAAGCTCCTCGGAATCTCGAAGGAAAAGATCCAGCAGTCTTTTGTGGAGGTGAACAATCTCCTGGTCATGGCCAAGTGCCGCGACAGCAAACCGCAGCGGATCCTGCTGCTCATGCCCCATTGTCTTCAGTTCAATGATTGCGCCATCAAGATCACGACCGACGCCGGCAAATGCCAGGCCTGCGGCAAGTGCAAGATCAAGGACCTGGTCATGCTCGCAAAGAAATATCACGTGCACCTTTCCGTGGCCACCGGCGGCACGCTTGCGCGCAGACGAGTGGCGGAGGCGAAGCCCCAGGCCATCATCGCCGTCGCCTGCGAGCGGGACCTGACCTCCGGCATCCAGGACGCCTACCCGCTGCCGGTGATCGGGATCCTGAACGACCGTCCTTTCGGGCCGTGTTTTAATACGAGCGTTGACATCTCCAAGGTTGCGGAAGCGCTCGAATTTCTCGCCAATGGCAGCAAAGAGCTTTGTGAATCCCCGGGATAAACCCAGAGAACAGGCGCTGGAGATCCTCCGGAGCGTCGAGGACGGCGGGTTTGTCGACCCGCTTCTCGATCATAGCCGGGAGGTATTTGACGCGCGGGACAGCGCTTTTATTCTGGAGCTTGTTTACGGGACGCTCCGGAACCGGGCGTGGCTGGATTGGGTCCTGAATCTGTTCTCGGCGCAGCCCGTGGCAAAGACCGATGTCCGGACCCGGAACATCCTCCGGCTCGGCGCCTATCAACTGCTGCTTCTTGACCGGGTCCCGCCGAGCGCGGCAATCAACACGTCCACCGAGCTGGCGAAAGCCTTCGGGAAAAAACAGGGCTACGTGAACGGCCTGCTCAGAAACCTGGACCGGAAACGGAGCTCGATATCCGAGCCTCGGTTCAGCGAGCCGGCAAAAAGGCTCGCTGTTCTCTATTCCCACCCCGAGTGGCTTGTCCGGCGTTGGCTCACGCGGTTCGGTGCGGAACAGGCGGAAACGCTGCTGCGCGGGAACAACCGGCCTGCGCCGCTGGTGATCAGGACGAACACCCTCAAGGCGACGCGGGACGAGCTTAAGGCAGCGCTCGTTTCCCAGGGCGCTCAAGCAGTCGAAACGAACTACTCCGATATCGGTCTCGAAATCCTCTCGTCTCCGGGCATCCGAACGCTCGATGCCTATCAGCAGGGCTTCTTCATGGTGCAGGACGAGGCTGCCCAGCTCGTGGGCCGGATGCTTGCTCCCGCACCCGGAGAAACCGTACTGGATGCCTGCGCCGCGCCCGGAGGAAAGGCAACCCATGTAGCCGAGCTCATGCAGAACCGCGGAACGATCGTTGCGCTTGAGATCGATCGGACGCGCATGAACAGGATCGTAGAGAACAGCCTGCGGCTCGGCAGCACGATCATTACTCCCACGGTGGGGGATGCCGCGCTCTATCAGGAGGGAGGCTTTGACAAGATTCTGATCGATGCGCCGTGCTCCGGCTTAGGCGTGCTCAGGCGGCATCCCGACGGCAGGTGGAGCAAGGGCGAGCAGACGATCCGGGAGCGCCAACGGCTCCAGTCCAGGATCCTTGAAAACTGCGCCAAGCTCCTGAGGCCGGGCGGGGCAATGGTCTACGCCACCTGCAGTACGGAGCCGGAAGAAAATGAAGACGTGGTTCAGGCATTTCTTTCCGGACCGGGCACGCGGTTTGTCATCGATGACGCACGACGATGGCTGCCGAAGCCGGCACAAGGGCTGGTGGACGAACACGGATTTTTTCATACCTACCCCCGTGCGTTCGGGATGGACGGGTTTTTCGGCGTGCGAATGATAAAAAAGTAGGGTCGAGGGGCATGGGGCCGGTGCAAGGAATATCCTGATATGTGCGCCGCTGTTCGAGAAGTTCTTGCATCTTATTTCCTATGTGGTAAAATATGGGCTCTGCTATGAAGCGGTTTATGAAGGGCCTCGGCATATTTCTGGCACTTATCGGCGTCGGCATCGTGAGCGCTTTTGCGGTTGTTGCGCTGCTCTTGCGCCAGGAAGAAGTGCGCGTGCCCGACCTGACGGGCCAGGACATCGTTTCCGTGATCGAAACGGTCGCTCAGCAGGGCCTGCAGCTTAAGGTGGACCGGCGGGAGCCCAATCCCACCCTGCCGCGGGACTCGGTTATTTCGCAATCGCCCCCGCCGGGAAGCGGCATCAAAAAGGGACGGCAGATCCATGTCGTCATCAGCCAGGGACCGAGCGAATTGCTTGCCCCGAAACTGATCGGAGAAAACTTTCGCAGGGCCGATATCCTGGTCCGGCAGGCGGGTTTCATTACCGGAGACATCTCCCGCGTGTTTTCCGAAAACGTGGACCGGGATATCGTCATTGCCCAGTATCCGCAGTACGGCAGTTCGCTCGAGAAGGGCGGCACGATCACCATGCTCGTGAGCTCCGGGAAAAGGCCCGATCTTCTGGTCATGCCGAAGCTCCTGGGGAAAAAGGCAGAAGAGGCGCTCCGGATCGTGGACCGCATGGAATTGCAGCATCGGGTTATTACGCGGGCAAGAGCGGACAAGTCGCCGGGCACGGAGCGGACCGTTATCAGCCAGAAGCCCGGCGCGGGGTATCCGGTTTCCGCCGATGCCACGGTCGACATTGTGGTAAGCAAATAGGAACTAAGGAATCAAATTCTACTCAAAACGGCAAGAATATTTTCGCGCGGAGACGCGGAGGCGCAGAGAAAAGCACTGCTTTTGGCTTTTAACCTCTGAAAGATTTGACGTTCTCAGCGTGCTCTGCGGCTCTGCGCGAGATCGGTTTTTATTCCGGTTTGTCCGGGTTAGGAATAACAACATGACAAAAAAAATCAAGATAGCGCCGTCGATCCTCTCCGCGGACTTCTCCCGTCTGGCTGAGGAGATCAAGGCCGTCGAAGACGCGGGCGCCGATCTCATTCACGTCGATGTGATGGACGGCCATTTTGTGCCGAACATCACCATCGGCCCGTTGATCGTGGAAGCCGCCCGCCGGTCCACGAAGCTGCCGCTCGATGTGCACCTGATGATCACCAATCCGGAACTGTATATAGCCGACTTTGCCAAGGCAGGAGCGGATTATATCACGGTGCACGCTGAAACGGCCTGTCACCTGAACAGGCTCGTCCAGTCCATCAAGGAGCACAAAGGCGTGAAGGCTGCGGTCGCGCTCAACCCGGCGACCTCGCTTTCCTGCCTGGACTATCTCTTGCGGGATGTCGATATGGTGCTGATCATGTCCGTGAACCCCGGCTTCGGGGGCCAGGCCTTCATTCCTTCGGCGCTGGACAAGCTGGCCGGACTCCGGAAGCGGATCGACGAACTCGGCCTCGCGATAGAGATCGAAGTCGACGGAGGCGTGAAACCGGAAAACGCGGCCGCCATCATCAAGGCAGGCGCCGATATCCTCGTCGCGGGCTCCGCGGTCTTCGGCAAGAAGGACTATGCGGCGGCGATCAAAGGAATACGAGGAGCCTAAGAAAAAATTTCGGATTGCGGATTAAAAATTCTTTTCACCTCGCGGCGTTCGGCTTTACAGCCTTAATTCCGCAATCCGAAATCGCCGATCCGAAATTAAATGAGGAGTTTTCCATGACTATTAAGAAAAAGAGTGTCAAAATCCCTTCCGAACTTAAGGACGTCAAAGAGCCGGAGCTCTACCGGGATATGTTCCCCTATACCAGCGTTCCCCGTGTCGTGCTTGAGGACCGGATGATTCAGACCAACATCCCCAAGGACATCTGGATCACGGACACGACGTTCCGCGACGGCCAGCAGTCCCGGCCCCCGTACACGCCCAAACAGATCGCGGACATCTTCGATTTCATGCACCGGATGAGCGGGCCGAACGGCGTGATCCGCCAGACGGAATTTTTTCTCTATTCGGAAAAGGACCGCGAAGCGGTGCGGCTGTGCATGGAGCGCGGGTATCGCTTTCCCGAGATCACGGGCTGGATCCGGGCGAACAAGAACGACTTCAAGCTCGTCAAAGAGATCGGGCTCAAGGAGACCGGCATCCTTACCTCCTGCTCGGACTATCACATTTTCCTGAAGCTCAATATGTCGCGAAAGGACGCGCTCAAAGCGTACCTCGACATCGTGAAAACGGCGCTCGACCAGGGCATCGTCCCGCGCTGCCATCTTGAGGACATCACGCGGGCCGACTTCTACGGGTTCGTCATTCCCTTTGCGCAGGAACTCATGAAGCTTTCGGAGTCGTCCAACATCCCCATCAAGATCCGGGCCTGCGATACCATGGGCTACGGCTTCCCGTTCCCGGGAACGGCGCTCCCGCGCGGCGTGCCCGAGATCTTCTATGCCCTGATCCACGACGGCGGCGTCCCGTCGGAACAGCTGGAGTGGCACGGCCACAACGACTTCCACAAGGGACTGATCAACGGCGTCGCGGCATGGATGTACGGCTGCTCGGCCGTGAACGGCGCGCTCCTCGGTTTCGGCGAGCGCACGGGCAACACTCCCATCGAGGCCATGCTGATCGACTACATCAGCTTGACGGGGAATGACGCCGGAATCGACACCAC
>JAJYKN010000031.1 GCA_021788515.1 Nitrospirota bacterium
GGCTCCGGCAGTCGTAGAACCCGTCCGTTTGGGGTAGGAAAAAAGGTCGCCGATGTCGCAGAAAGAACTGGTCGTATTGCCTGTGACGATCCTTGCGGTAAACTTCGAACTCATGTCGACCATCATGCCGCATTCCGTGCATTGAATGGTTTCCGCAAGCGCCGATGAGGCAACAGCCGAGGCAATGAAAACAAAAAGAGAGACGACGTAAAAGATGGAACGTGCTTTTTTCATAGTATTGCCCCCCCTCACCACCGCGCATTGTTCATTTTCTCTTTGCGTCGATTTCTTTCTTAAGTAGTTGCGCAGCCCCTTCATCGAACTTGTTCAGTTCCTGATACTGTTTCAGCGCCGCGGCCCGGTTTCCCTTTTTGAGGAACACGATGCCGAGATTGTAGCGGGCAGTTGCATAGTGCGGACGCAGTGCGACAGCTTTTTCGAGCGCAGAAATTTGCTCGTTTGTTTTTCCAAGCATGCCGTAAGAAGCCGCGAGGTTGTTATAAATCACCGGGTTCTTCGGGGAATGTCCTTCTGCCTTTAAAAAAGATCCGACTGCCTCCCGGTACTTGCCGAGCCTGTTATAAGTTGTGCCGAGCTGCTCGTAGGCGTAACCGATTTCTTTCGGTTTGAGGGCGATGACTTTTTTGAGGGCGTCAATCTCCTCGGGGTACATACCGGCCCCATCGTAGAGTTCCGCGAGGTGAAACCATGCATCTGCATCTCGGGGATTGCTTGCGACCTGTTCCATGCGCACTTGGATGTCGGATTTTTGCGGGGAGACCTGGACGGAGGGCCTTTCGTTATCCTGGGAGCATGCGGTGAGCAGCGCCACGACGATCAATAGTAGGGGTAGGGATCTTCTCCTCGGCATTATTCTTCCCTCCTGATGGCTTCATACGGCTCCATCTTTAAAATGGCGAGAGACGGCAAGAGGGCGGACAGCAGGCCGGTTGCGAGGGAAAAAACGATTGCTCCGGAGATCAGAACGGCCAACTCCGCAGCAGAAGGGAACAAATACGGTAATTTTAAATAATGCAGCATGAGGTTCTTGAAGCTCATGAGCAGCCCAAAACCGAAGACCACGCCGCTCGCGCCGCCGCCGGCCGATAGCAGTGACGCTTCAATCAGGAGTATCGCCGAAATATGGCTTTTATTCGCCCCCATAGCCCGTAAAAGGCCGATTTCCCGCCGCCGTTCATTTACAATCATATAAAACGCGAATGCCATGATCAAGAGGACAATGAACCACAGCACAATACTGATAATGATAATCGCATGAATAAGACCCGAGAGCTGATTCCTGACAGTGCTGATCACCCTGTCAGACACCAGGGCTTTTACGCCGCTGATCGCATATTCGATCCTGACGGCGACCCGGTCCGGCGTAATATCATCATTCACCTGCACGAGGACCGTTGATATCTTGTCTCTCCCGATCTCGATGGGCTGGACGGCCTTGGTCTTGGAATCTTCGGCCATTTTGTAAGCTGCGTCGAGGCTCATAAAGACCGCCCGGTCGAAAAAGTCCATGCCCGTGGGTTCCATGGTCCCCGCGACCCTAAAATTGGTCCCGAAAAAAGGGATCATGTCCCCGATGATAACGGGGACGGACCTGCCGGTGATGATCTCATTGAGCCCGAGTTTTCGGTTGAGGTTTTTCTCGAGCCATGGCTTTACGGTAAAATCCGTGTCGGGATCAAAGGCAACGAGAAACACATCGACGTTGAAGCAGCAGGTAAAACTCGTCGGTTTGATAAAAAGCTGGGGAGTGGCGGCCTTTACTCCCTCGACCTTTCTGACGCGGTCGAGGATTGACCGGTCCATCAGAAACTGGGTCGGTTCCCCGGACAGGAGCGCGGCCTGTGCCTTGGCTGCTGCACTTTCGGGCACCACGAGAATATCAGCGCCGAGTCGATAGGTGCCGATCTTCAGTGCGTTGTTTATGCTCTTCAGAAACAGGGTGGCCGTAAACAACGTGCACGACACCACGGCAACGATGGCGAATAAAAGCCATGTCCTGGTAAGCTTTCTCTTCAGGTTCTTAATTGCAACATAGGCTATATTCATAATGACGATTAGTCTTCCTTCAGAGTTAAGAATTTAGGATCCAGGTTATTATACCAGAAGGGAGGGCGGAAATAAAGAGCCGGAGGGCGAAGCCGCGGCCCTCCGGCGAATTTGGTGGCGATTATTACGTTGTCTTTTTCTTCTTTGCTTTCTTTGCCGCAGCTTTATGCCAATCTACGGTAATGCCGCAGAGCAGAGGAGACCCTGAATCGATCGAGACCTTTATTCCGTTGGCATTATGGCACGATGCGCACAGAGACACTTCTTCGACGATGTTGTCATTTTTCATATTCAGGACCGCAAGCAGAGAGTCATCGCTGCCGTACGATCTGGATGCAAGAAGAGCATAACCGTTATCGGTGAACGCAAAGTCATGAGGGCTGAGGTTGGCCGGGAGCACAATGCGCTTCACGATCTCATCGGTTTTCGTATCGATGATGATCACCTGGTGCGCTTTGGTGCCGCCCTTCAGCACGGTGGCGGTACCAGCCGTACCGGCCGGATTCAGCTCGAATTCATTCGGAGCGCTTACCCAAAGGTATTTGCCGTCAGGCGTCATGCGGGCCTGGTGGATGAAGGTCATCTCGGGGCTCGAGATCGTTTTGATTTTCTTCTTGGTCTTCCAGTCGTATACATACACCTTCCCTGCCGGCATGTCGGTTATGTACGCTTTTTTGTCGTTCTTGGTCCACTGAATGCCGCAAACGGCCATACCTGCCGGCATTTTGTCCACGAGCTTGAGCTTTTCCGGGTTCCACACATAAACGTTTCCGTCGGTCATGTCTTCGAAATAAACATTGCCGTCCGGACCGGTGATGGCGCCGCAGAACTTTTCGCCGACCTTAAAGGGGCCTTCCTTTTTTAAGGCCCTGCCGTTCGCATCGAGCCAGACCTTGTACACGTTTCCGGCCAGCGTGCCCGCGACCAGGACTTTATGTCCCTTTTCCATCATGAGGGTCTGGCCGTGGGAACCGCCTGACTTTTTTGCCTGTTCAAAGCTGATGCCCGCAACCTTGCCTTCCATCTCGGAGCCGGCTTCGGTGAGGACGATCCTGTCATTTTCAACATCTGTCGGCGACTTCATGGTCCTCAGATCGAGGATCGCGAGGTGCCCGCCATGGCCGGCGATATACGCGGTCCCGTTGAAAGTCACGGGTTTCGCCTCTTTCACCACTTTCGCTTCGACAACCTGAACCTCTGCGGCTTCTGCCGCTGCGCGGCTAGAGATGGCCACAAACAGAGCAAAAAAAGCAAGAACAACCAGACCGACTACAACACTTTTCTTGAAACTCATAGTTCCTCCCCTTTTGAATAAAATTGAGCACGATGTGCGCTCACTGAGTCCGAAGTTTCCACTGATAGGCGACTGCTGAGAATGTTTTTTGCCTTAAGTGCTGTCCACCTCCTTCTCCGCCTGACGCGGGGAAACATGAACATCCACGGCTGTATTATTAAGCCTTACACTCAAGAATAAATAAATGTGTAAATAAATATAGTATAGAGGCAAGAGGGTGTCAACGTAAAATTCTAACTTTA
The DNA here is from genome assembly GCA_021788515.1 of Nitrospirota bacterium. Classification (GTDB taxonomy): domain Bacteria; phylum Nitrospirota; class UBA9217; order UBA9217; family UBA9217; genus JAJYKN01. Next base: position 3,604 of record JAJYKN010000031.1, read on the forward strand.
CACTTTCAATGCAGTACCTTAGTTCCTAATAATACTGTCTTATTTGCAACAAAGTGCATTAGGTGCATTGATGCAAAAAAGGGCTGTGATCATGAGGTACAGCCTGTTTGAAAAACGGATCAACTGTGGAGAAGAACGGGAAAATTGCATCAGGAAAAGGTATAAAGATGTTCTTTGTGAGAAGACTTGTGAAAAGGGGGAAATGTATCTCCGCCCGTGAGTGGGCGGAGATGGCGTATTAACAGTTTAGCTGACTTTTTTGACCTTGCCCGACCGGATGCACCGCGTGCAGGCATGTATACGCACATGTGCTCCCTGCGCACTGACCGCCTTTACTGATTGTAAATTCGGTTTGGACATTTTTTTAGACTTGTTGTTCGAATGACTCACTTTGTTGCCGCTCAGTTTGCCTTTCCCGCATATTTGACAGGTACCCGCCACTGTAAAAACCTCCGTGATTGTAAGATGGTATAAAGTAAGGCACGCGGAGAATACCATAGATAAGGCACTCCATGCAAGGGAAAAGTGCTGGAACGGATATTTACTTGACTTCATGCCGCTTCTATTGTAATGTAAGTGCATACTTACAATTAATTTGCCCGGGAAGCTGTCAAATGACACGTAAAACAACAACAAAACAGCAACTGTTAGAAGCCACGCTCAAACTTATTTCCGAGAAGGGCTATCTGGGAGCAACGACACGGGAAATCTCGCGTGAGGCGGGCGTAACAGAACTGACCCTGTTCCGACACTTCGGCACCAAAGAACGGTTATTTGAAGAACTGCTGAACAGTTATTCTTTTTTACCGAAGCTCAAGGAGATCCTCCCCGAACTGGGCCAGCTTGCCTACGAAGAGGCGCTCACGCTTGTTGCGACGAATTTTCTTCTGACGATGAAAGAGCGAAAGGCGATGATGAAAATTTTGCTGACGGAAGTTCATCTCTATCCTGAAAAGATCCGGAATACCTACGCTTCTTTCATTAATGAGAGCAGGGCAACGCTCGCAAGCTATTTTGTATCGCAGCAAAAAAAGGGGTTGCTGAAGAATGTTTCTCCGGAAATCGCGGTCCGGGCCTTCATGGGGATGCTTTTCAACTATTTCCGGACGGAAGAAATCATGAAAGAGAACGGCATGACGAAAAAACGGATGGAACAGCACATTCGGGAATTCGTGTATATTTTCGTGCACGGCACCATGAACGGCAATTAAATGAGATGCGAGGTGAACGATACAATGAATCGGATTGACGGCTTCAGAGTTGCCGCGAGAGCACTGCTTCTCATGGCCCTTCTTGGCGCGCCGGGGTTGGTTGCAACGGCGTCAGCAGCTGGGGAGGGCACACCTCTTGTCTCGGAAGCGACCACCACGCAGGAACAGCCGTTGTCTCAGGAAACGACAACGATCCAGAGCACTCCCGTTCCTCCTGCTTCGGAAGCGACGGCCCCGCAGGAGCAGCCGCTTTCCCAGGAAACGCCGACGGTCCAGAGCGCCCCTGTTCCTCCTGTTCAGGAAGCGCCGGCAGAACAGACGCCGACGGTCCCTGCTGCAGTTGAGAGCGCCCCCACATCCACGGTCAGGGTACTGACACTTAACCAGTGTATCGAAATAGCACTTAGGAAAAATCCCAGTATCCTGGCCGCACTGTACAACGTTGACGTATCGAGGAGTAGGGTGGGAGAGGCGCGTTCTTACTACTACCCGCAGCTTCAAGCGTCAGGTGCCTACAACCGGATAAGTCCGGCGTCCGGGATGGTAGCGGCAAACGCTTTACCTACGGGAACTACGCAATATAACCAGTACACGGGCAGTGTTGGGCTGAATCAGACTCTCTTTGATTTCGGGAAAACGTCTTCAAACGTCGATTATTACAAGTACAGTCTTACGTCTTCCCGTTTTGACCTTAATGCATCTCAGGATGCTACTATTTTGAGCGTGAAACAGGCATATTACGGAGTGCTGCAGGCCAAGAGGAATCGCGATGTTGCTGCCGACGTTATCAAGCAATTTCAACTGCATCTTGATCAGGCAAAAGGTTTTTACGAGGTCGGTACGAACGCGCGGATCGATGTTATCAAGGCGGAAGTCGATCTGAGCAACGCCAAGCTGAGCCTTATCAACGCCGAGAACGCCTTCAAAATAGCCTACGTGACGCTCAACAACGCCATGGGGACCCCTGATGCGCCGGAGTACACGATCGAAGATAATCTCTCCTTTCAGAAATACCCAATTACGCTCGAGGAAGCGACAGCGCGCGCTTTCGAAAACAGGCCCGATCTCAAATCGATCATTGCGAAGAGGCAGGCAGCCGAGTCAAGTATCAGTGTCGCACGCTCTGATTATTTCCCGAATCTGTCGGGGATTGCAAACTATAACTGGGTAGGTGAGACAACGACTTCGCTCGACCACAGCTGGAGCGCAGGCATCGTGCTGACGGTGCCCTTATTCAGTGGATTTTATACGCAGCAGAAGGTTGCGGAGGCAAAATCAAATCTGTATGTCTTTAGGGCAAATGAAGAAGCATTGCGACAGCAGGTGATTCTTGACGTCCGTCAGGCATACCTGAACCTGCAGGCGTCGGAGGCCAGCATAGCAACAGCCGAACTAGCGTCCAAACAAGCCAAGGAGAACCTGGATCTGGCCAACGGAAGATACTCAGCCGGCGTGGGAAGCCCCATTGAAGTATCTGACGCTTTTGCAACCTATGTCGCTGCCCAGGCGAACTATACCAGCGCTCTGGCTAATTACAAGATTGCTCAGGCGAGTATTGAGAAGGCTATGGGCGCGAGATAACAGTGACTGGGGAAACATGCAAGGGAAAGACGTTAAATGAGAATCATAATCTACACTGTTGTTGTTTCGCAAAAGTACGATCGTTGCATATTATTTAATAAAAGAGAGGCTGCCGGAGAGTTATGAGACATGGACCAATATTCAGGGGGATGACGATCTTTACCCTTTCCCTGGCTTTCGCTTTCATCACCGCCTGCGGTACGAACAGCAAGGCGAAGCAGGCGCCGCAGCAGGTTGTGCCCGTAAAAGCAGGGGAGGTTACGCAACAGGACGTTCCTGTGCAAATCAAAGCCATCGGGAACGTCGAAGCCTACAACACCGTCTCCGTGAAAGCGCTGGTCGGAGGCGAGATCATCGATGTGCATTTTAAAGAGGGGCAGGACGTTCACAAGGGGGATTTGCTCTTTCAGATCGATCCTCGTCCTTATGAAGCGGCTCTGAAGCAGGCCGAAGCAGCCCTGGCGAGAGATATTGCCCAGTCAAAGAACGCCGAAGAACAGGCCAAGCGGTATGAAATTCTGGTCCAGAAGGATTACGTGTCCAAAGACCAGTATGACCAGTTGCGCGCCAATGCGGACGCCCTTGCAGCTGCTGTGCAGGCGGACAGGGCGAATGTGGAGAACGCGAGACTTCAGCTGGCATATTGTACCATCAAGGCGCCGATCGACGGTCGCGTGGGGAGCGTTCTTATCAACAAGGGCAATGTCATAAAAGCGAACGATGTGGCCATGGTTACCATCAATAAGATAACCCCGATTTATGTGACCATTCCCGTGCCTGAGCAGAATCTTTCTGAGATCAAAAAGTACATGGCGCAGCGTGCGTTGAAGGTTGAAGCCATTATCCCCGGAGACGAGAAGCGCCCGGCCCAGGGAGTGCTCACCTTCATTAACAACGCAGTGGACGCCACAACAGGCACCATACAACTGAAGGGCACGTTCGAGAACAAGGACAAGAGGCTTTGGCCGGGGCAGTTTGTGAATGTGCTGCTCACGCTCTCGACACAGCGGAACGCCGTGGTTATGCCGGCTGCAGCGCTTCAGGCCGGACAACAAGGCCAGTATGTTTTTGTGATCAAACCTGATTTCACCGTCGAATCCCGACCAATAGTGATCGCACGGACGTTCGACGACCTGGTGGTTGTCGCACAAGGGCTGACGCCGGGAGAAAAAGTTGTTACCGACGGCCAACTCCAGCTGATTCCGGGCACCCGGGTTGAAGTAAAGGGGGAGCAGGTGCAGAACGGGGAAAATTCCAGGTCCGCGGTTCCACAATCGGGCAAGTAACAACGCGTACCCTTCCGGCATCAGGGAATTTTCTGATTGCATTCGAAATCTATTGAGATGGCATTCCCGAGCTTTGGAGATTTTAACTGACCTATGAATATCGCTGAACCTTTTATACGCCGCCCGGTGATGACGACGCTGATCATGTCGGCGATTCTCTTATTCGGCATTATGGCTTACCGCTTGCTGCCGGTGAGCGATCTGCCGAACGTGGATTTCCCGACCATCCTGGTGAACGCAAGCCTTCCCGGAGCAAGCCCCGAGACCATGGCCTCGGCCGTGGCCACGCCGCTCGAAAAACAGTTCTCGACCATCGCAGGCCTTGACAACATGACGTCGGTGAGCGCGGTCGGCTCAACGCAGATCACCCTCCAGTTCAATTTGAGCAGGGACATCGATGGCGCGGCCCAGGACGTTCAGGCCATGATCGCAAAGGCTGCGCGCCTGCTCCCGCCGGACATGCCGACGCCGCCGACGTATCAGAAAGTGAATCCTGCGGACCAGCCGATCATCTATGTCTCCCTCAATTCTCCCACGCAGCCGCTCTCGGTGGTGGACGAGTACGCCCAGACGACGATGGCCCAGCGTATATCGATGATCAGCGGCGTTGCGCAGGTCCAGGTCTTCGGTTCCCAGAAGTACGCGGTCCGGGCACAGCTTGACCCGCGCGCCTTGGCGTCCCGCGGGATCGGCATCGACGAAGTGGCGAATGCAGTGGCAAGCGCGAACGTGAACTTGCCCACGGGCACGCTTCAGGGGTCTACCAAGTCTTATACGATACAGGCGCGCGGGCAGCTCATGGATGCCGCGGCGTACCGGCCGCTGATCGTCGCCTACCGCAACGGCAACCCGGTGCGGCTTCAGGAACTGGGCCG
>JAJYKN010000032.1:0-7057 GCA_021788515.1 Nitrospirota bacterium
TTTCTCGAAGGCGCTGATTCATATCATTGAACGTCACATTGGAGCGGGGATTTCCCCAGCGGAAGCCGGTCGGCTTGGTCTGCCGAAAAAAGATTATCTGCCGCAAACGGCGGAAGAAAAGATCGTTTCCTATGCCGATAATCTGACGAGCGGCGTGCGGGAAATGCAGTTTTACGAAGCGCTCGACCGGTTCAGGGATATTCTCGGACCTGAACATGAAGGCGTCGAGCTGTTCATAAAGCAGCATTATGAAATACAGCGCTGGATGAAGTAAGCCGAATGCATCCTGCACTCGTGCCATGCACTTGTGAACGCGGGTGTAAACGGAATTTGGATTGTGCCCTGCTCTTGCTCGTGGCCGCGAAATGGAGATGGCAGGCTACGATAGCGCGGGTACAAGCGGAGTGCGGAATAAAAAGAGAATAGCAAAGAGGGTGTTATGAAAGATAAGAAAAAAGAAAAGATGATAGCGCAAGATATCAAAATCGAGCCGCATAAGAAGAGCGATACTGACAAGGTCCTGCCCGTCAAGCTGACGGGGAACAGCAGGTTTAAGTTCAACTGCCACAAGGGGGTAAAGTGTTTTACCGCCTGCTGCAGCAACATCAACATCGTGCTGCCGCCCTACGATCTCCTGCGCCTGCGGAAAAGGCTCGGCATGAGCTCCGAGGACTTCATCAACCAGTATTGCGAGATCGAGATTCTGGCGAAGACGCTCCTGCCGGTGATCACGCTCAAGATGCAGAACGATGAAAAGCGGAGCTGCCCGTTCGTAACGCCCGACGGCTGCACGGTGTACGAGGACCGGCCGAACATCTGTCGCTATTATCCCATCGGCATGGCGACCCTCAGGAACAAAGAGGCTGAGGGCGGCAAGGACGAGTTCTATTTTCTGACCAAAGAGGACCACTGCAAGGGTTTCGAGGAAGACAAAGAGTGGACCATCGCTGAATGGCGCAAGGACCAGGAAGCCGACGTCTATGATGATGTTAACCGCGGCTGGATGGACATTCTGATCAAAAAGAAATCCTTCGGCGAGAGGGAATTCCCGGAAATCAAGAACCAGATGTTCTTCATGGTCAGCACGAATACGGACTATTTTCGAACCTTCGTCTTCGAGAGCAGCTTTCTCGACACCTACGATATCCCTGCCGGGCGGATTGAAAAAGTGCGGACCGATGATGCGGAATTGTTAAAGCTCGCCTACGAATGGCTGCGTTCGGCCATGTTTGCCCAGGAACCGCTCATATTCAAGGAAGGCGTGCTTGCCGCCCGCAAAGAACAGGCCGATGCGGTCATGAGGAAAGTGTACGGCGGGAAGGACAAGGAGTAGGAGCACGGCGACCGCGGGTTATTGCCGTAAGAGTGAGCTCAACTCGTCATAGATCGCGTTCCCTATCGTAATCCCCAGATTGATAAATTCCGGACCGTACCGTTTCCCGGTCTCGGTCCGGAACGTATCCTTGATTTTTTCGATGCCTTTCATCTTTTCCCGGAACATCCGGTGCAGCGCTTCGGGCGGGGTGTTTCGCGCGTCAACCATCAGCCAGAGCGTGGTCGTGAAATTTTCCGGGCCCCAGCGAAACTTGTCGGCATCATAGAGCGCGTCGCTCACGAGCCTGCCGGCGGCGTCGTCCCGATCAAAGGTCTCCTGGAACGCTTCATGGTTCCTGATGGCGTCAGCAATGTACTGCCGCTCCCGCAAACTCATCCCGAGCGCCGTCAGTATTCTTTCCGCCTCCATGCTGCCCCGGACGGCGTGGTCCTGCTCTTTTCGTTTGATGTCGTGGAGCAGTCCGGCTATGATCGATGAGGTGAAGAGGGACTCGATGCGCGATGGGTCGACCCCGCGCTCACGGGCTTCGATGAGGACGATGGCCCCTGCGTCGCGTGCGACCGCCTCGCAGTGGTAAAGGCCGTGGGCGCATTCCAGCTGAGACTCATCGAGATAGGTCCTGCACCGGCAAATAGTCTCGTCCGTTGCGAGCGTTTCATCGGCACGGCGAATGACGTCTTTGTAGGACTCGTAAAAGGCCGGCTTCGGGAGCGTTCCGGCAACCCGGTGCGCGGTCTCACGTAGCGTTTGATAGAGCGGCAGGCTCATGGAATTATAATAGACGCAGCCGGAGAGCCTTGTCAAGCTGAGTTTTGCGGTCCGCATCTTCGGATTGACACATCTCAACCACATAGGGTAATATGGCCTACTTTCCGGTTTGAAAGGAGCAGCCCGTGTCCGATATCCATAGTGAACGAATCTTGATCCTCGACTTCGGGTCCCAGTACACTCAGCTCATCGCCCGCAGAGTGCGGGAAGCGAAAGTCTACTGCGAGATATTCCCCTACAACGCGGGGCTCGCTAAAGTGAAGGCGTTTCACCCGAAAGGCCTGATCCTTTCCGGCGGACCGTCAAGCGTCTATGACCAGGGCGCGCCGCTGATCGACAAGGCGCACCTCGACCTCGGTGTGCCCGTCCTCGGCATCTGCTACGGCATGCAGCTGCTCACCCATGTGCTGGGCGGCGAGGTCGCAAAATCACAAAAACGGGAGTTCGGCAGGGCTGAGCTGAATATTCACAAGGGCGAAAAACTGTTTGCCGGGATCGGCGAGGGGGCCTGCAAGACCATCGTCTGGATGAGCCACGGCGACCGGATCGAAAAAATGCCTGCGGGGTTCTCAGCCATCGCGCATACGGACAATTCCCCGACTGCCGCCATGATGGACGCAGAGGGCAAGTTCTTCGGTGTGCAGTTCCATCCCGAAGTTGCGCACACTCCGCAGGGGGTGCAGATCCTCAGAAATTTCGTCTACACCATCTGCAAGTGCGAGCCGACCTGGACCATGGCGTCCTTCGTGGACTATTCCGTGGGCGAGATCAGGAAGGCTGTCGGCGATAAGCAGGCGGTGTGCGGCCTCTCCGGGGGCGTGGATTCGTCCGTGGCCGCCGTGCTCGTGCACAAGGCCATCGGCAAGCAGCTTACCTGCATTTTTGTGAACAACGGCGTGCTCAGAAAAGACGAGGCCGAGAAGGTGCAGCATTCGTTCAAGGACATGGGGTTGAACCTCAAGTACGTGGACGCATCGGCGGAGTTCCTTGCCAAATTCAAAGGAGTCGAGGACCCCGAGAAAAAGCGGAAGATCATCGGCAACACCTTTATCGAGGTGTTCGAACGGGAGGCGCTGGCAGTGGGCGGAGCGGAGTTCCTGGTCCAGGGCACGCTTTATCCCGACGTTATCGAGAGCGTTTCGTTCAAAGGCCCGTCGGCAATCATCAAATCCCACCATAACGTGGGCGGGCTTCCGGAGAAGATGAAGCTGAAATTAGTGGAACCGCTTCGGGAACTTTTCAAGGACGAAGTGCGCGCCATCGGCCGTGAGATGAAGATGCCCGACGACATCATCGATCGGCAGCCCTTCCCCGGGCCGGGTCTCGCGATCCGCATCCTGGGAGAGGTGACGGAGCCGAGGCTCCGGGTCCTGCGCGAGGCTGACGCGATCGTGATCGAGGAGATAAAGAAAGCCGGCCTGTACAAGGAGATCTGGCAGTCCTTTGCCGTGCTGCTGCCGATCAAGACGGTGGGAGTTATGGGCGACGAGCGGACGTACGAGAATGTGATCGCCATCCGGGCTGTCACGAGCCAGGACGGCATGACTGCGGACTGGGCCAAGGTCCCCTATGAACTTCTCGGGACCATGTCCAACCGCATCATTAACGAAGTAAAAGGCGTGAACCGCGTGGTCTTCGATATTTCGTCCAAGCCGCCGAGCACGATCGAATGGGAGTAGGCATCGCGGATTGTAGATTGCTGATTGCGGAATGACATAAAGGGATTGTTGCGGAACCGCAAAAGTCGAAGCAGGAAAAGGGCAGCCCAAAGGCTGCCCTTTATTGTTCGCGAGAGATTGAACGGGCCGGCAGGGATGTTCGTTCACAATTCCCTTACGAGTCAGGAGCCGGCCTTTCTTTCGAACGTCCCGCTTTTCCCGCCCGACTTTTTCCTCAGCCGCACATCGGCGATCGTCATTTCCCGGTCCACGGCCTTGCACATATCGTAGACCGTGAGGCCGGCTACGGAAACGGCGGTCAACGCTTCCATCTCTACGCCGGTCCTGCCCGTTGACCTGACCGTGGCGCGGATACGTACGCAGGATCCCGCTTTGTCAGGCTCCAGCTCTATCTCGAGCGAGGACAGGGCAAGGGGATGGCAGAGGGGAATAAGCTCCGAGGTTTTCTTGGCCGCCATGATGCCCGCCAGGCGGGCGACGCCGAATACGTCCCCTTTTGCGACCTTGCCGTCGAGGATGAGCGAAAGCGTCCCGGGAAGCATCACCACGCGGCCTTCGGCAACAGCCTCGCGAAGGGTCTCGTTTTTCGCGGAGACATCCACCATGCGCGCGGCCCCCTGCTCATCGAAATGAGAGAGCTTTCCCGTCATTTTTCGTCCCCCGTCATGCCTGCTCATCCCCCGATCTTCGACATGGTTCGCTGAAAGCGTCCGCCCGGCGTCTCGTCAAGGTAATGCCGTTCCGGTTTGATCTCGAGCGAAAGTCTCAGGAGCCGCTCCAGTTCCGCGTCGTCACAGCCGGCCCGCAGGGGGGACTTGATGTCGATCTCGGTGTCCGAAAGCAGGCAGGGCCTGATCTTCCCGTCCGCAGTAAGCCGTAGCCGCCTGCAGGAGTCGCAGAAGTGATGGGTTATCGGGCTGATGAAACCGATGACCCCGCGTGCGCCGGGGATCTGGAAGTTTGACGACGGTCCGGCCGAGTGCCCTGAGGAAAACGGAGCGAGCGGACCGAGCTCGCGTTCTATGATCGAGCGCGCTTCCTCAGAGGTCACACAGGCGTCACGGCTCCAGCGGTCGCTCGCGCCGATGGGCATGAACTCGATGAAACGGACATGAAACCGTCGCTTGAGCGTCAGCCGGGCGAAGTCCGCGATTTCGTCGTCATTCATGCCTTTGACGGGAACCGTGTTGAGCTTCAGGGGAAAGAACCCCAGTTCCTCCGCGCGGGTAATGCCGCGCCAGACCGCCTCCCAGGAGTCGCTGCCGGTGATGCGGCTGAACTTTTGCGGCATGAGGGAGTCAAGGCTGATATTCAGCCGGGGCATGCCGGCCTGAACAAGCTGTTCAGCCACATCGGCGAGTAAAACTCCGTTCGTTGTCAGGCTGACGTCGTCCAGACCGGCCACCTGTTTCAGCGCCTTGATGAAACTGACGATCCCGCGCCTGGCCAGGGGTTCGCCGCCGGTTACCCGGACGCGGGAGATCCCGAGAGGGACGGCAACGGAAACGATCCTGAGAATTTCCTCGTAGGTGAGGATTTCGGCATGAGACAGCATCTTCATGCCCGTCCGCGGTTTGCAGTAGACACAGGAAAGATTGCACCGGTCGGTGACCGATATCCGCAGATAATCTATGCGCCGTTTATGCGGGTCAATGAGAGGCATGGAAAAACTTTACCACAGGGAGGAGGGGACTTCAAGCAAAATGGAAAACAAATTAAGGCCTTGACCAGTATGCGGGAATACCGGTATAATTATCCAACGAGACAGTGAAAGCGGAGTTCATGCCGTTTGGGAGTGCCGAGGACACCTATGCACAAGTTTTCGAAAAGACATTTGATGGGGCGCGGTAAGTCGTATCTGACCACAACGGGGTCACAGTATCGCTTCATATTGTTCCTGATCCTGCTCCTGATCTCCTACACGGTCCTCCTGAGGGTGTTTCAAAAAATCGCCGAGATCGTCCAGCTGCCGATTTTTCTCCCCATCGCGTTGATCACGCTCCTGATATTTATCGGCATCGTCGGCATCCTGTACTCCCACACCTTTGTCGGCCCCTTGACGCGCATTCGCCGGGCCCTGGACCAGCTTGCTGCCGGAGACGAGAATGTTTCACTTCGCCTCCGAGAGTCGGATGATCCCGTGCTCAAGGACCTGGTAAAAACAATTTCGCGGCTCTGTGAGTACAGCAGGAATTCCCATCTTCTGATTCAAGAAACATCGCGGGACCTTTTTGCTGAGTTCGCGGTCCTTGAGGACATGATCCACAAAGGGGCGGACCCCTCCGATATCCGGAAACAGTCCGATGTCGTTCGCAAGAAGCAGGAACTTCTGGGCAAGGCAATCAAAGCTTACGGAAAGAAGTAGGAGAGGCCATGGCGGAAAGCGGATTTCGAGGAAAGAGCATGAAAGCGGTGGCCTTCGACGTGGCCGAAGGCTATGTTTCGGTGAACCCGCTCTTCCTTAAAAAGTTCGACAAAGACATGATCAAAGACCTGTTCGAACACCTGAACAAGGCGATGACAGCGGCGCGGAATGAAAAACTTGATCTTACCGATCAGGCGTCGGTCAGGACGAGAAACATGAAGCTCCAGCGGCTGCACAACGCCATGATCATCCTCCGGAACCTAGCCCGGGAGAAGCGCTTCCCGCTGTGATGGTTCTTTGCTGATAGTTCGTGGTTCGTAGTAAAAGGGCGTTGGACTTTCCTACGAGCTATCAGCTCCGAGCTGCCTTGTTATCCCACCGCTATACAAAATCTCTTCTTGAACTCCTCGGGAGACAGCTTTGTCGTGGCCGCGAGCTTTTTGAGCGACTCACCCTCGAGATCTTCCTTTTCCAGCCGGATCATGTATCGCCGCGCCATATGATAGTCGTCGGCATTGGTATCCACGATACGGATCCTGGTTTTGCCGGTCGCGGGGTCGATCAGGTCCGCGAACTTGATCGGATGGCAGAGACCGTCCTCCAGCATGATCATGGCCCCGGTGCCCCCTCCGACCAGGAACTTCACGGCGCTGTAGCCCAGGTAGCGCGTGTATTCCCGGTCGTAGGAGATCGGCGGATTGCAGCGGAGCTCGTAGCCGATGTCCTTGGCAATAATAGTGGTTTTGAGCCCGAGAGAGCTGAGTTCAGCGGTCACCCGCTGCTTCAGCATATCGCCGAGCGGGACCTCCGCCAGCCGGATGTTGCCGTGCTCGTCCCGAGGCACGTTCTTCATGAACGTGAGCTCCTCGGGGTCGAACCGCGTCGCGACGCCTTCGGCGATCACGGCCA
>JAJYKN010000032.1:7067-8555 GCA_021788515.1 Nitrospirota bacterium
CTCCTGCCCGTGATGTGGCGTTTGATGATGGCGCCGGTAAGTATGGCCACAACCTTGTTCAAAGAGATTTTGTCGCCGAGTTCTTCCGGGATGAGGGTAAGTGTGGCCCCTGCGCCCATGCCCATGCCGAGCGCCAGATGCCCCGCAGAGCGGCCCATGGCCACGACGAAGTACCAGCGGAACGCTGTCTGGGAGTCCTCCATCAGGTTCTCCACGAGCTGCGTGCCGAGCTGCCGCGCGGTCTCGAACCCGAAGGTCGGCACGCCGTGCGGCAGCGGCAGGTCGTTGTCAATGGTCTTCGGAACATGACAGACCGCGATCTTCCCGCCTGCCGCCTTCTCTACCTGGGTGGACGTGAAGGCCGTGTCGTCTCCGCCGATGGTCACGAGGTACTTGACGCCCAGCTCGTTCAGGGTCTTAATGACGTTGGCCATCTTGACGGGGTCCTTGGTGGGATTGTCCCGTGACGTGCGGATGATGGAACCGCCGCGCGTGTGGATGCGGGAGATCTCGTCAGGATGCAGGTTCCGGGTATGCGTTGCGTCCCCCTTGCCGAGCCATTTGAACCCGTCGTAGATGCCGATCACCTCGAGGCCCTGCTTCACCGCCTCGAACGTGACGGCGCTGATCACGCCGTTGATGCCCGGCGCCGGTCCCCCGCCGATGACTATTGCAAGCTTGCCCCCCATACCTGCCTCCTGATTGTTTCAAATGCCTGGTTGTGGCCTCTGCGCATTGTTCGCGCACGCGCAACTGTAGCAAAATGAGCCACACTTGTCAATATGAAACAGGCCGCTTATGAGGCCGGAATATCCGGCAAAATGGAACTATCCGCAGATTCAGGGCTATTTTACGCCACTTGAATATTTTTTTGAAGTGTGTATACTCAGCCGTACAGGAAAGGAGTGAAGAGACGGCCATTATGGTGTAGCTTACAACAGAGTTCTACGAAATCAGGGAAGAGGAGTGAAAACCTCCCGCTGCCCCGCAGCCGTGAAGGGAACGAAAGCCCGGGATGCCACTGTCAGGAGTAATGTTCTGATGGGAAGGCGGGTGAGTAGGATTGGGCCCCAAGCCGGAAGACCTGGAATATAAAATTCCCGCGGGAGGAGTTATGAACACGCATTACAAGTTTTTCATAAATACGAACTGCAGTTATTTCCCCTGTCACGATCTGCCAGAATGGAAGTCCTGCCTTTTTTGCTGGTGCCCGCTTTATTTGCTCGACTGCGGAGGTGATTTTGTCATCAGGAAAGGCATTAAGGACTGCTCGCCCTGCGTTATTCCCCATAGTGAAGAAGGATATGATTATGTCCTGGGAGTGGTAAGCCGGACGATTTACAAAAAGAATGAAGACGGCGCAGACCAACCCGTAAAAAAAACCGACGAACCGCTATCCTGAGTTCAGCCGCCAGCGGATAAGGTTGCTCAGGAAAATCCCGTTCTTTTAACCGGGATCTTTCCTTGATTGGGCATCATCCTGCGCGG
>JAJYKN010000033.1:0-458 GCA_021788515.1 Nitrospirota bacterium
TGATGCAAAGCGCTGCCGGAATCAGGAGTATCGCGACCAGCTCAAGAAAATTCGAAAACGCGGTCGGGTTCTCAAAAGGATGCGCCGAATTCACATTGAAAAATCCGCCGCCGTTCGTGCCGAGCTGCTTGATTGCGATCTGGGAAGCAGCGGGGCCGAGCGGGACGAGCTGCTCTTTTACCTGCACTTTTCCCGTCACAAGATGGCCTTTTTCATCCTTGATCGAATTCCCCTGGGCATCGAGCTTCGGATTGTCGTAGGTGATGGCCTGCGCGAGCTGCACAGTCTTATCTCCACTGAAGGTCTGCACCACACCTTGGGAGATGAGCAGCAGTGAATAAATCAGTGAAAGCGGGATCAGGATATAGAGGGTCGAACGGGTGAGGTCGACCCAGAAATTGCCGATGGTCTCCGCCGAGTGCCTGGCAAAACCGCGGATCAGTGCAATAAGCACGGCC
>JAJYKN010000033.1:468-8534 GCA_021788515.1 Nitrospirota bacterium
GGTGAGGTAGCTCATGGTTGTTTCGCCGCCATAGTTCTGCCAGTTCGTGTTGGTTGCGAAGCTCACGGCAGTATTGAAAGAGAGGTCCGGCGCGACCCCGGAAAACTTCTGCGGATTGAGCGGCAGCATACCCTGGAGCCGTTGGAGAAGATAGAGGAAAAAAAATCCTGCTGCGCTGAAGACCAGCACCGCAGCGGCGTATTTCTTCCAGCTCATTTCCTCATCACGCTTGATGCCGCACATACGGTAGAAAAGCCGTTCAACAGGCCCGAACACGCGGTCCAGGCCCGAAGGCTGCCCTTCATAAACCCGGGCCATGTAGACCCCAAGCGGTTTTGCGAGAAGCAGCAAAACGCCAAAATATAAAACTAATTGCAAAATATCATCGCCGATCATGAAAATGCCTCCGGTTTAAGAAGTGCTATCATGAGATAGACCAGCAGGCCCACGGCGAGAATTCCGCCGATCCAGTAAAACAATTCCATGCCGTCCTCCTAAACCCGTTCAACGAGTTTCATGAAAAGCCAACTGATAAGAAAAAGCACCATAATGATGCCGGTGAACAGAATGTCCATGACCGCCTCCTTAGCCTGGATAAATATAAACATAAATGGAATAAATTTGCTGCTAAGAATGGCCGGGAAAACATTAATATTTCATAAAGATATTTCGTTGAAAATATTTTTTGGATTCATGAAAGTAAGACGCAGGATCGATCTGCACCTGGAACGAGGGCGCGAAATGACGAGACAGTCTTTCCGACTTTGGTAAGTACCCGAGAACAGCAAGGGTTGTACAAGCCGCCTGTTCGCAAAGGGGTGCTTATACGAGAACCCGCTTCTTGACAATGAGCTTTCTCGCTTCCTCGGCGAAGAGCAGGAAGACGGCGAAGGGGGCAAGCATGAGCCACGTGCCTCCTGAAATAGGCGCTGTTGAGAAGATCTCATTGCCCCATGGATGGTAAACGATGAAAAGCTGGAGCAGGAGCTCAACCGCAATCCCGGCGAAGATGAGCCTGTTCGTAAAAAAACCGATGCTGAACAGGGATTCCCGGTACGACCGGCAGGCGAAGACGTTGGCAATCTGCGTAATGATGATTGCGGTCAGACAGGCCGTGGTAGCCTGCATATACAGAAGATCGCGAGCCGGGAGCAGTGTCCCCCAGTGCCACCCCCCCGCTCTGAGCACCCAGAAAAATCCGAACATGCAGGCGATCGCTTCAATGGGACCGAGGAACAGATATGCCCGTGCCATCAAAGGAAAATCAAGCAGCCGCTCGTTCAATTTTCTCGGCGGCTGCTTCATAATACCGGATGTCGGCTTCTCCGATCCGAGCGCGAGTGCCGGGAGCATGTCCGTGCCGAGATCCACGGCGAGTATCTGCATGATCGTGAGCGGGAGCGGGATAGGGAACAGAATATAAGCAAGATACGGCACAGCCTCGGGGATATTTGACGCGAAGATGTAGGTGAGGAACTTCTTTATGTTCTCGTAGACCGTGCGGCCTTCTTCAACTGCGTTCACGATTGTGGCGAAGTTGTCGTCGAGCAGGACCATGACCGACGCCTCTTTTGCCACGTCCGTTCCGGTGATGCCCATGGAGATCCCGATGTCCGCTTTCTTGAGCGCCGGCGCGTCATTCACACCGTCGCCCGTTACCGCGACCACCTCACCGTTATCCTTCAGGAGGGATACGACCCGCATTTTGTGCTTCGGCGTCATGCGTGAGAAGATGATCTCCGGAGCTGCGAGCTTTTCCGTCAGTTCCTGGTCGGTCATCAGGCTGAATGCAGGACCGTCAATGATCACGGGCGTCTCGTGCACAAGGCCGATCTGTCGGGCGATGGCTACTGCGGTCCTGCTCCCGTCGCCGGTGATCATGATGATGCGTATTCCTGCATCGTGGCATTTGCCGATGGCCTCGGGGACCTCGGGGCGCGGCGGGTCCTGCAGCGCGATGAGGCCGAGGAACGTCATGTCCTCTTCAACGCGCTCACCTGCTTCGCCGGTCATTTCGCGGCTTTCGAGTTCTTTCGAAGCAAAGGCCAGCACCCGGAGACCCATGTCCATAAGCACATGATCTGCATGCACGACGTCGTCCCGGTTCACGTCCTCGAGTGGCAGCCGCTTGCCATTGACCAGGATATGGCTGCAGAGCGGAAGAAGTTTTTCCATCGCGCCCTTGGAAAAGGCGAGCGTCTTGTTGTCCATGACGTTGACGGTGGTCATCATCTTCCGGTCGGCGTCAAAGGGGACCTCGAACAGGCGCTGCGCGGTAATCGCGCCCAAAGCATCATGCGCCGCTTTGAGCAGCGCGGTCTCCGTCGGGTCGCCGCGGTACTCATCGCCGGCAAAACGCGCGTTATTGCAGAGGGCGGCCGTCGTGAGCAGGAGCCGCGACGTTTCCCCGGTCATGGCCGCCCCGGGCTCGATAAGCTCATCATCGAACCATAATTTCGCGACCGCCATCTTGTTCTGGGTAAGCGTGCCCGTCTTGTCCGTGCAGATCACGGTCACCGAACCGAGGGTCTCGACGGAGGTAAGGGTCTTCATCAGGGCTTTGCGTTTTGCCATGCGCTGGCTGCCCATGGCAAGGGCGAGCGTGACCGTGGGCAGCATGCCCTCGGGGATCAGCGCCACGGTGATCCCGATCGCGAATATGAAGTTGTTCCAGAAATCCCTGCCGATGACAAAACCGAGGGCAAAAAAGAACAGGCCGATCACCGCTGCAATGATCGCCACGACCCTTGTTGCCCGCACGATCTGCTTCTGGAGCGGGGAGAGGCCCGGCGTCACCGTCCCGGTAAGCAGCGCGATCCGGCCGAACTCTGTGCGCATGCCGGTCGCGTATACGACACCCAAACCATTGCCGCTGACGATCGTGGTGCCGGCAAAGGCGATGTTCGGGCTGTTGATGGGGTCGCCCTCAGCGGGCTCGGTCCGGCGAAGCACCGGTTTCGACTCACCCGTGAGCGATGCGTTGTTGACCTTTAACCCGTTCGCTTCGATGAGCCGGAGATCGGCAGGGACCTTGTCCCCCTCGGCAAGCCGGACGAGGTCGCCGGGGACGATGAACTCCGCCGGGGAGGTAATCTCTTTTTCGCTCCGGATGACCGCAACGTTGAAGGGGAGCAGTTTTTTCAACGCTTCGAGGGCCTTTTCCGCGCGGTACTCCTGGATGAAGGTGAAGATCGCGTTGATGACGATGACCGCAACAATAGCTGCACCAAGCGTGAACATGCCTTCGCCGGGGTGAAGATATTCCGAGAGGAAGGAAAGGCCGGAGGCGATCCAGAGCAGGATAGCGAGAAAATGCGTGAACTGCCCGAGCAGCCTGAGCACGAGGCTCCTGCTCTTCACCCTGGTGATCTCATTCCGGCCGAACTCAGCAAGGCGTCGTTTTGCCTCCTCCTCGTTCAGGCCCTGTTCGGAGGTGACGAGGGTGCGAAAGACGTCTTCTCTGGTGAGATTGTTGATTTTCATAAATAAGAAATTCAGCCGCGGCAATCGCAGAGATTTCGGAAAATAACGTAAAATACGGGGCGTCAGAATTCCAAGCTTGTTGTGAAAAAAACCGGTATGACCCCGGCATAACCGAACAATCGCGGAGCGCGCGGAGAAAGCCGATTCGCTCTGAATGCTTTTCCTCTGCGTCCCGGCGTCTCTGCGGTATGTTCTGATTTTTTACGGGATGACCAAATTTGTTGACGAAAATATTTTCTGCGTTACTGCTCCGGTCTCAGAATGATAAGGTTGCACGGCGTCTCGCGCAGAACGTATTCCACCGGGTTGCCCTTGAGCAGAAGATTGAAAAAGCCCCGTTCGCTCGCGCCCATGATGATGAGGTCCCTGCGCCGCGCCGCCGCTTCGATGGCAATGCTTTTCCCGGTCATGCCCGAGGCAAGACGCTTCTCGTGTTCGACGTTGTACTGGTCCAGATGCCCGATGAACCGCGAGATGTCGGGCGGAATGTTCCGCTCCCATTCCAGGGGCGTTAGATAGGTCTCGCCATGGAAGAACTTTTTCAGCGGTTTCGTCGTGTGAAAAAGATGAATTTTGGAACCAAAACTTTTCGCCAGCATCGAGGCGAAGTAGCTTCGCTCCGGGATATGATCGATGTGTTCCTTCACCGGGACGAGGATCTCCCGCGGGTGGATCCTGCCCATGTTCACGACCCGCACGAGGGCCACGGAACAGTGAAGGGAGAGTGAGAGCCCTCGCGCCACGGTGCGGGCGAAGAAACGTTTTTCCACGTCTTCCCGCCGCGTAGCGGCAAAAACGATATCGATCCCTTCTGCGTCAACGATCTTCGTGATCTGCTTAAGGGGCGTGCCTGTTTCGAGGACGCAGTCGGCTTTGACGCCCAATTCCCGTGCGCGGTTTGACAGCCGTTTAACTGCTTCCTCGGCAAGGCGGAAACCCTTGTCCGCGAGCCCGTTCTCCGCAATGGAACAGAAGGTGATCCCGGCATTCGCTTCTTTCGCGAGATACAGCGCGTAGCGCGCCGAAACCTCGGAGTTCAGGTGTTCGTTCACCGCGGCGAGGACCTTTTTATACATGCCTCAAAGATAGCACCGGCCTCTTGAGAAATCAAATGGGAGTGCCTGATTATGCCGGCTCTTTCCAGGGCTTTTAAGCTGCCTGGACATTTTTTGAGCGGACAGGTCGCCGGGGCAAGGTGCAATCGTTATTGTGGAAAGGTCGTGAAGCGGGGTGCTGTTGAACTCGGCCAAAAGACAGGAAGTGTGCGTTGCCGGTGTGTCTTTACAAAAAAAACCGGAACCCCCGTTGACCAGGGTTCCGGTTTTGATCGATGTGCCGCAATAAGCGCTTAGATGTCGTAGTACAGGAAGAACTCGTAGGGATGGGGACGAAGCCTGAGTGCGTCCACTTCCTTGGTCCTCTTGTAGTTGATGTGCATCTCGATCGCATCCTTGGTGAACACGTCGCCTTTCAGCAGGAAAGCGTGATCTGCTTCGAGGTTGTTCAGGGCCTCTTCGAGCGAGCCCGGCATGGAAGGCACTGAGGCGAGTTCCTCCGGCGCCATATCGTAGATGTCCTTATCGAGCGGCTGGCCCGGATCGATCTTGTTTTCGATGCCGTCAAGACCGGCCATGAGCATGGCAGCGAAGGCCATGTAGGGGTTGCAGGACGGGTCAGGGAAGCGGACCTCGATCCTCTTTGTCTTGGGGTTCGCGCTGTACATGGGTATCCGGACCGAGGCGGAGCGGTTCCTGCTCGAATATGCCAGGTTCACCGGCGCTTCAAAGCCCGGTGTCAGACGTTTGTAGGAGTTCATGGTCGGGTTCGTGAAGGCAGCGATGACTTTCGCATGCTTCAGGATGCCGCCGATGTAGTGGAGCGCCATCTGGGACATGCCGGCGTACTTGTCGCCTGCGAACAGGGGTTTGCCGCCTTTCCAGATGGACTGATGAGTGTGCATGCCCGAGCCGTTGTCGCCGAAGAGCGGCTTCGGCATGAAGGTCACGGTCTTGTTGTGCCTCTTGGCAACGTTCTTGATGATGTACTTGAACATCATGACCTGGTCAGCGCATTTGACAAGGTTACTGAACCGGATGTCGATCTCGGCCTGGCCTGCGGTCGCCACTTCGTGGTGCTGGCGCTCGACGTAGATGCCGACTTTCTGCATCTCCTCCACCATCTCGGTGCGGATGTCTTCCTGGGAGTCGATCGGGGGCACGGGGAAATAGCCTTCCTTGTGGCGGGGCTTGTACCCGAGGTTCGGGTTTTCGACCCGGCCGCTGTTCCAGATGCCTTCCGAGCTGTCTATGTGATAATAGCCTTCGTGGGAATTCTGGTCGAAACGAACATCGTCGAAAATGAAGAATTCCGGCTCAGGGCCCATGTAGCAGGTGTCGCCGAGGCCGGTGGACTTGAGGTACGCTTCTGCTTTTTGCGCGATATGACGCGGGTCGCGGGAGTAGCGCTCTTTGGTGATCGGGTCAACGATATTGCAGATGAGCGAGAGCGTGGGGTACTTGGTGAAAGGGTCCATCACCGCAGTGTCCGCATCAGGAACGACAAGCATGTCGCTCGTATGAATGGACTGCCAGCCGCGGATGCTCGATCCGTCGAACCCAAGACCTTCTTCGAAAATGGCCTCGGTCAGCTCATCCACAGGTACCGAGAAGTGCTGCCAGAGTCCGGGGAAATCCATGAACTTCATGTCTACCATCATTGCTTTGTTGTCTTTTGCCATCTTTAGTACGTCTTTTGGTGTCGCCATGTTGCTTCCTCCTCTAGTGAAATCAGTTGATAGTTCTCAGTTCTTAGTTTTGAGTTAACAGCGAAAAACTTAAAACGTGCACCTGTTTTATTATATTGCCGATTCGCCGCGCTCACCGGTACGAATGCGGATCACTTCGTCTACCGGCGTAACAAAAATTTTGCCGTCGCCGATGCGGCCCGTTTTCGCCGAGGTTTCGATCGTAGCAATGATCTTCGGCACCAATGCGTCGGCTGCGATAATTTCGAGCTTAATCTTGGGAAGGAAATCAACAACGTACTCCGCTCCCCGGTAGAGCTCGGTATGCCCCTTTTGCCTGCCGAAGCCCTTTACTTCGGTGACGGTAATGCCTTGTACTCCTATGGAATTCAGAGCATCTTTAACCTCATCGAGTTTGAAAGGCTTAATGACTGCCTCGATTTTTTTCATAGTTGTACAACCTCCTGTCCCGCTAATTTTAAGCAATTTTAATGCTAAAAAAAGGATTATTAATTTCAACTGGTTAGAAAATTTTAAAGGCAGGAATCTGATCAAAAAATAGGCATTAGCCTATAATTTAGGCACTATCAGTTTCTCACTCGCTCGCTTTTCCGGTTTTTCTCTTCGCGTTCTATTCGTTCGCCTTCCTCAAAGAACTTCGACGAGATTTCTTTTTCAATATCATCCTTGAGCTGGTCGAGAGAGATGAAATCGCCTTGCTGCAATTCCTTCAATTTTGAGGTGGTGTCCCGGTACCCCGGATCCAGGGCCTCGACGATTTGAAACTCGCTGATCGCATTATTGATGTTTCCGGCGCCCTGATAGGCCAGGCCCAGATCATAGTGCATGCCGAGGGTGTCTTCATCCTCCTGCAGAAGGCTTTCCGAACAGTGGAGAGCGTGCTGGATTTCCCGTGTCGCGTTCTGATACTCTCCTTTTTCCATATAGCAGAGTCCCAACAGGTACCGGCTCTGGATGAATCTCGGCTCGTCCTCGGGAGTCAGGATGAATTCCGAGATAGCGTCGTCCAAAAGCCCCATTTCCTTGTAGGCCACGCCGAGATTGTAATGGGTGTCGACGTCCTCCTTGACTGATTGCTTTTCAACGCCCCGCTTGAACTCCTCGAATATTTCGTCGAGGCTTTGTTCATCGGCGGGTCCGGCGGGCCGCGCGGGAACGGCGACGGTGCTCAGCTCATCTCTGAGTTCAGCGGCAAGATCGAAGAAATCGTCGGAGGAACGTTCGACGTTCCGGGCTGCGGCGCTGCTGTTTTCTTTTTTGAGCTCTTCACCCAGATCAAAAAAATCTTCCTCAGGCACAGGCGTCCCGGAAGGGGCTGGTGTGACGGCAGCCTCGGGGATAAAAACGGACGGTCCTTTTTTGTGCTCCGTTGACGCGGGCTGAGGAGAAAGCGTCGGTGTTTCTTCATCGGGAGGGAGCGAAGCCTCGGGGCTCTGCGGTTTTCCGAGTTGAGAAATCTCCTGCATGAGACTGCGGACAGCGTCCTCATCCGATGTGCTGAACGGCAGTTCGTGTTCAGCTGCTTCGGGAACGGCGCTCTCTTCGAGCTCTTCAACAGCCTCCGCCAGGTTCGTGAACTCCAGCGTTTTCTCTTCCTCGCGGGAAATTTCACCGAGCCGGTCGATTGCCCGCCGGTTGCTCGGATTTAATTCAACGATTTTTGCGTAATGTTTTTTCGCTTCATCGAACAGGCCTTGTTGAAAGTAAAATTCGGCTTCAGCCCATATTTCATTGATATCAGCCTGGATCTCGGCAGCCGGCTTCTGAGCGGGGACCTTGGGCTTTTTGACAGGCTCTTCGGGGATTTTCGCAGCGCCGG
>JAJYKN010000034.1:0-6278 GCA_021788515.1 Nitrospirota bacterium
CTGTTCCTGAGCGTCAGGGATACGACTTTGAGGATGGTCTTTTCGTCATCCACGACGAGGATGTTATGCTCTTGCATTGTCCCGTACCGGCAGTTCGATCGCGAACCGCATCCCTTTGCCGACCTCGCTTTCGACGGCGATCGTG
This sequence comes from Nitrospirota bacterium, assembly GCA_021788515.1. Classification (GTDB taxonomy): domain Bacteria; phylum Nitrospirota; class UBA9217; order UBA9217; family UBA9217; genus JAJYKN01. Next base: position 146 of record JAJYKN010000034.1, read on the forward strand.
CCTTTGTGCTCCTTCACGATCCGGTCGACGACGGCGAGCCCGAGGCCGGAGCCCCGTGTCTTCGTAGTATAAAACGGCTTGAAGATATTTGCAATCTTTTCCTCGTCGATGCCGCTCCCCGTGTCCTGGACCGTCACCCGCACCCGGTCTCCGGAAGATTCGGTGCTGATGGCGATGGAATCCCCCTCTTGCGAGGCGTCCATGGCGTTCAGGAGCAGATTGAGCAGGGCCTGTTTTACCGCCGACGCGTCGCAGGGCATCGGGAGGATGTGCTCGTCAATGAGCAAGATGACCTCGATGTTTCGGTCCGTCGCCTCCTGCCGGATGAGCTCGACCGTCGTTTTGACGATACTGTTGATGTCGCAGATGCCGAGCTTGAGCGGCGCCGGCTTCGAGAACCCGAGGAAGTTCGACGTCATGTCGTTCAGCCTCAGCACCTCCTCCTCGATGATCGACAGAAACTCGGTCAAAATGTCGCCATGAAAGTTTTTCTTAAGGTACGAGGTCGCGACGCGGATCGAATTGAGCGGGTTCTTCGTCTCGTGAGCTACCGTCGCGGCCATCTCGCCCAGGGCCGACAGCCGCTCGAGCCGGGCCTTCTCGGCGTCGGCCTTTTTAAGCTCCTGGAGGTTGAAGCTCAGGTCCTTGACCATCTGGTTGAAGACCTCCACGAGCTCCCCGATCTCGTCCCCGCACGACTCCCGGTAGACTACGCACTGCCGGCAGTCGCCGATCTTCTGGGCAAATGCGCCCTGCACTGCGCCGTGGCAGAACGTCCCGGCTATGGCCCAGCACCGCAGTTTTCCATAGGAGGGACAATCCTTTTTGTCGCAGCCAAGCCGATCCCAGCACCGTACGATTTGCGGATTGTCAACCTCGACGTCGAGGTTCCCCGTCTGGATGTCGATCATCCGGTCCTTGAGCCTTCGGAGGGGCTTCGTAAGAAAATTGGAAACCGCGAAGGCTCCGGCGATCCCGCCCAGGAGCATGATCGCCGTGATCATGTAAATATACCTTTTCAGGTTTTTGAGCCGCATCTCGATGACGTCGTCGATCTTGTTCGCGGAGTAGCCGATCGTCGCGAGACCGAGGACTTTGTCCCCTATCCTGATGGGGATCGAAAACTCCTTGACCGGCTCGTTCTCGTAGTGGTACTCCCGTCCCGCCTCCCGGCCTTCGGCAAGGGCGGCGGCGAGCTCCGCAAAATGTTTTTGCTCAAGCGTAGAACCAAGGAGCGAACGCCTGGTATGCGCGACGATCACGCCGTTTCCGTCGACGATCATGGCGTAGGCGCTCGGCGCAATGCCGTGCACCGTATTGACGAGTTCGTCGAGGCGGAGCGGGTCGAAGACGAGAAGGGGTTCTGTCGCGTCGTGAGCGAGGTTGCGCGTCATGGCGACGTTGCTTGCGGCCGTGTTCTGCCTGAGCGATTCCCGCTGGTAATTGATGATCAACGTGGCAACGGCGATCATCGTGATGCCGATGATCACCGTCACGGCGATCGAAAACTTGAGCCCGAGATTCAATCTGCTTGTCGCTTTTGTGCTCATGCGCGTGATTGTCAGGGACGGGCATTTCATTTTATCCGTCTCCGCAGGCCGTCGAAATCCCGATCGCTCGCTGCTATGAACCGCTGGATTTCCGCCGCCTGCAGGATGCGTTCGTCCCGGAGATTGAGAAGGTCGCTCTTGACCTCTTCGACGACCTTCGGGTCCGTCCCCGGCGTGGCGGCAAAAGGCCAATTTGCAATATAGGGCGTTCTGGCGACGATCCTGATCTTATGGAGGTCGATTTCCTCCTTCAACACGCCAAGGGCGGTTTCCCTGACGAAGCCCGCGTCGACGTTTTTCCGGTAGACGTTCAGAATTACCTTCTCCTGCCTTTTCCCCTCGGACATGTGAAGGTCCTTGAATACGTCGATCCCTTTTTCCGCGAGCAACAGCTTCTGGGCGAGAAAACCGCCGGCCGACTTGTAGGAAACGGCCATGACGCGCTTTCCCCGCAGGTCTTCGATGGTCCTGATCGGGCTGTCCGTGCGGGTAATGATGATGCCGCGGAAAATATTGCCTGAGGTCTTGATGACCGTGTTCGCAAAGGCGGACAGATAACCCTTGTCCGCGAGCAGAATGTAGATGTAGGGGTTTGAATAGGAGAACTGGACCTCGCCCCGCTTCACCAGGTCGTAAAAGCCCTCGAAATCCTTCGGGATGACCAGTTTGAACTCGTATCCCGTTTTTTGTGAAAGGTATCGCATGAGCGGGTCGAACCGGTCGAAGAGCGTAATGGCCGAATAGAGCGGCAGGATGGCGACCTTGATCGATTTTGTTCCGTAGGTGAGATAATTTTTCCCCGTAAGGTTCTTGATCATGACGCGCACAACGTCGAAATCCCGGTCCTCGGCAGAGGTGAATCCGTCGATGTCCTTCATCTTTTTGATCAGGGACGGATTGGTTTTCCTGTTCACGGCGATGAGGGCTTGCCGGATCGCGCCGCGGAGCGCCGGGGACAGCCGCGAAGAGGCGCAGAGGGTGTACTGAGGAATCGCCTCGGATTCATTGATGATTTCGAGCCCGTCGCCCACGTACTTTCGCGCCACGCGCTCGCTCAAGCCCCCGACGTCGTGATGCCCGGTCAGGACCGAAAGTGCGATCCGGTCCTCCTGTTCGAGATAGTCCACGGAGGCGAAGTCGTTCAGGCCGATCCCCACTTCCTTGAACATGACTGCCGGTATGACATAGGACGAGGACGAGCTGATATTGCCCAAAGCGAGCCGCTTTCCCTTTGCCTCGACGATCCGGTGGATCGAGTCCTTTCTGGCCACGACGACGCTCCGGTAGGTTGCGGACCCGTTCCGGATGGCCTTGACGAGCGGGACGATCCGATGGAGGTGCCGCGCTTCACAATATGCGGCCGGGTCAAGATAGGCCAACTGGGCCTGTCCCGTCCCGATGCTCTCGATTGCCTCCTGATAATTTTGTGCGACCCTGAGCGTGATCCTGCGTGACAGCGCCTTCTCAAGATAATTCTTGAGCGGCAGAAACTTTTCATACATGACGCTTACGCTTTCGACAGGGGGAAGAATGAACACAAGAGGGGATGAAGAAGCATGCCCGGAAGACGTATGCTCTCCCCGGGCTTCGCCGGCCGTACCTGTGGACGTCGTTATGCAAAGCAGCCAGAGGGTGCAGAAAGAAGTCAGAAAGAAGCGCGCCATGGAGCATTATAAGCGTAACAAGACGAAACTTCCAACACCCAAAAAGGATAAATAAGGACAAGACAGCAGCAGGATTGTCCGGTTCGAGACAGGCAGATGATGATGCAATATGAGGTTATTCAATATTCCCGCGTAGTTATCATCGTGGCATGTTCCTTGCTGTCTCTTGGCTATGACCGACCCCCCGGCGTCAGGAGCCTGCGTCGCGGCAATCATCTCCGGGAGTCGCAAGGTACACCCATGGCTCAAACGGACAAAACGCTCGACATTAAAGGTCTGGTAAGCCCGCGGCCGGAACTGATCACGAAAAAAACGCTCGCAACGATGGGGCCCGGGCAGGTGCTTACCGTGATAACGACGGACAGGAGCACGAAGCAGAAATTGCCGAAGCTCTGCGCAAATCTCGGATGTGCGATCCTCGAACTCAGAGAAGACCGGGGCACACTCTATTTCCAGATCCAAAAACAGACGGAGTCATAAACCGGCATGTTTTTTCCCTCTCATTGATTCGGGATTCGGCGGACGCAAGCCGCCGGATATTTCCCGCCCTTGCAGACAGGAGAACGCGTTGGGCAGGCGGGAGTCGCGCCATCACTAAACTCGTGACGATCTAAGGAGGTTCGGCAACGATGTCAAAAAAGATTGCAGTCCTGGTCAGAGACCGGCAGGATGAAGCATTGCGGATGGCGGTAGGATTGACGCTCATGGACGACGTCATCGACGTCTATGTCCTGGACCGGAAGATGAACGATTCGGAAGAAAACGCCTTGAACGTCGAGACGCTCAAGGACCTGTCCATGCACGTCTACACGAACGATGCGGGCAACCTCGGCATGGAGTACTGTCCCACGGAGGAGATTGCCCGGCGGCTCTCCGGGTATGATCAGATCCTGCCCTATTGAACGCTGAAAAAAGGAGACAATGGAATATGAACGTGCTTTACCTCATGAAAGAAACGGCTGATGAAACTCTCGAAAAGATCATGGACGAACAGAGAAAGGACCACACCGTCACCGTGGTGGAGCTCGGGAAACAGTCGGACTACGGGCACATCGTCGATCTTGTCGTCTCGTGCGACAAGGTCGTCTCATGGTAACAAGGCCAGCTTGGAAGGCGATTCTCAACGTCTTACTCCGGAGGGCAACGACATGAAACTGGGAATTCTGGTCAATACGGACAAACACCTTGACGATCTACTCGGTCTCGCTAATGCCGCACTCGTCAAGGGTCACGAAATTATTCTCTTCGCCATGGACGACGGGACGCGCTTGCTTACGCAGCCGTCCTGCACCGCGCTCTGCACAAAGCCGAACGTCACGATGAGTTTCTGCGACCACAGCGCGCAGCGGCTGGGCCTGAAAACGGACACGTTCCCGAAAGAGATCATCAGGGGCAGCCAGTATAATAACGCCGTTATGATGCACAATGCCGATAAGGTCCTTGTCCTCTAGCAGGCTGTTGAACAGCCGGGGAAAAGTGCAAGAAAGACGAAGGCATGGAGAAACTATCGAAAGCAGAGCAGCTCCTCATCATCGCCTTCCTTGCTCTCCTTGTCCTTCCCGTGCTCTATCTCTTCCGCGGCCTCGATGACAACACCCTGACGAGCTGGAAGTGGGTGTATGGAAGCGGAGGCCTGCTCCGCACCTTCGGCCTCGTTGCGAGCGGTGTTGCTGTTGCTTTTTTTCTCCGCCGAACGGAGCTGTTCGAACGCCAGCCCGTTCCATTCCTCTTTATCCTGTCCTTCGCCGCCATTGTTCCGCTCTGGAGCGAGCCGGAGGTCATTCTGGATGCGTCCCGCTATTTTCTCCAGGCCAAGCACCTCGAACTCTACGGCGTGCGCTCGTTCTTCCAGGAATGGGGAAGGGGGATCAGCGCGTGGACGGACATGCCCGTGGTTCCCTTTTTCTACGGCCTTATTTTCAGGTACTGCGGCGAGACGAGGCTCGCTGTCCAGATTTTTACCACCTTGCTCTTCTCGGCAAGCGTCGTCCTGACCTTCCTCACGGGCAAAAGACTCTGGGACGAGGAAACAGGGCTCTTCGCAGGGCTCATGCTTCTTGGGAGCCCCTATCTTCTCATCCAGGTCCCGCTCATGCTCGTTGATGTGCCTGCCATGTTTTTCGTGACCCTGGCACTATTCACGTTTTTTGATGCCCTGGAGCAGGGCGGACCGCTCCGGATCTGCCTCGCAGCGATGGCGCTCGTGTTGGGGCTCTTTTCGAAATATTCCGCCCCCCTCATGCTCCTGGTACTGCCTATTGCTGCGCTCCTGTATCGCAAGCCAAAGGCAAAGGCAATGCTGCAGCGTTCCGTCCTGATCATGGGGACAGCTGCGCTCGTATCAGCGGCGGCGGTGATCGAGAAAGCGGACGTCTTCGGAGCTCAAATAAAACTGCTCCGCAGCTATCAGCTCCCGGGATTCTCGCGGTGGAGCGAGGGCCTCGTGTCGACCTTCTTTTTTCAGGTGCACCCGTTCATCGCGGTCCTGGCGCTCTTAGCCGTTTTCGCAGCCGCGAAGAAGAAAGACACCCGCTTTTTCATCCCCGCCTGGTTCGCTTTCTTCGGTCTTCAGGTTGAACGGATCCGTTATATTCTTCCGCTCTTTCCACTCCTCACCCTGGCTTCCGCATACGGGCTGAGCCTGTTCAAAGAGAAAGAAGTCAGGGGCTTCATCGTCTTCTCTGTCGTCGTGACTTCCGTCGCACTGGCCATGAGCGCCTATCTCCCTTTTCTGCGCATTACCCCAATGGCAAACCTTGAGCGAGCGGGAAGCTACCTCGACTCCCTTCCCGGAGACAGCGTGATCGTCCGCGTTCTGCCGCAACGGGAATCTTCGGGCAATACGGAGACGGCTATCCCGGTCCTCGACCTCTTTACACGGAAGCGAGTTATCTATCGTCGCGATCATCTCTCCCTTCC
>JAJYKN010000034.1:6288-8512 GCA_021788515.1 Nitrospirota bacterium
CACCTGGAACTGCCCTTTGCCCGGTTATTATTTCAATGGCGGGCCGCCAGAGCGCGGCCCCGTTGCGCTCATCTCGAGCGATATCGAGCCAGCATCGCCTAAAGTTGCGAACGGAGCGTCACGGACAGGACCCCATCAATTCGCAATGGACTCCGGGACGTTCAGATTCAAAACAGTTGTTACCGTGTACAGTGAGCAGGACTTGTCCGAAACAGCACGAGAGCCGGAGTAGTATTGTCCTTTTTGGGACAGTAAAGATAGGCAAATTCGAGGAAAGGCCGTGATTTTCCAGGCACCGAGGATGGCACAATCCTTGCTCTTGTATATAGACAATGGTGAATTTATTAAGAACATCTTTCCTGATGACACAGAAGGAGGTTACGGGTGGACAGAGCGGAAAAGAAAAATGATCTATGGGCATACGGCATAACAGGCATCTTTATCCTGATCAGTCTGTTGTATTACAGCGTCAATACCTATTACATCTACCTCGTCGCCTATATCTGGTTCGGTTTTGCCTACGGGATGATGCTGCAGTACGGACGATTCTGTTTTGCCTCGGCCTTCAGAGACTTGTTCGCCGTTGGGGTCCCCCGGATGTTCGTGGGCATCATGATCGCCATGAGCGCCTTCGGTCTCGTCTCGGTGTTTCTTGCGGCGACCAAAATGGAGACTTTCCACGCCGGTCCGATCGGGATCCATGAAACAATCGGCGGGCTCATCTTCGGCGTGGGCATGGTGCTTGCCGGCGGCTGCGCGTCCGGTACGCTGTATAAGTGCGGAGAGGGCAACGGGACCTCGATGCTGGCCGCCGTAGCAATCAGTTTTTCCCAGGCGATATTTGTAAATGTCGGCGGGTGGTTCGACAAATTTCTGACCGGCTACGTCTGGAAGCAGCCGAGCCTGACCGTCGCAAACACGGCGATGATCACAAATCATTTTTCAGGGGCGTCCCGCTATTTTGTGGGCAATGCGCTGATCAATACGATCATCCCGTCGCTCCTGCTGTTCGTGGCCGTTTATATGATCTGGCCGAGGAAGGGTTTTCTGAAAAAACGGCTGAAAGAAAACAACGGCAAAAAAAGCTTTAAGGACGAGTTTGCCGGCATCTGGGCCATGATCACCCAGTCGAAGAGAACGTCGCTTGCGGGCATCCTCATCGGCATTACCGCCGGGATCCACATCTTCGTCATTAAGGGCATGCAGATCAAGTTCGGCGTGAATAACTTCGGCCAGATTCTCACCTTAATGGGCCATACCGGCGACGTGTCGACCAAGGGCACGATCTTCGATCCCGGATACTGGTACATCACCACGCAGGAAGCGCAGCTCGGAGCCTGGGTGCTCGCGGGAGCCAGGTTCTTCTTTTGTCTGAAGATGAGCGTCAGGAGCGGGAACCGGAGGATTGCTCCGATCCCCAATCCCCTGGCCTCTGCGCCAATATCACCCCATGAGAAGTGAGGCAGAGTTCTCTGCGTATATCCCCTGTTGATCCTTCCGCCTCTCACCGACTGCTGACCCACCATTCCGGCAACTTCTGATATGTTCAGCATCTTTGCCCTCGCACCGGACCTGGCCATTATAACGGATGGATTGCTGAGACCGAGCTGTGCACTTGCTATTTTCCCGGACTCATCCCTTGCTTCCCCAGTCACACCAAGAATCTCCATTTCAAGCGTTTCCTCCAGCGACCTTCCTGGCATTGGTTCAAGAAGACCCTTATTGTAGCTGTCAATCAAAGTGCCTATCTTCTCAAGGGCCTTTCTTGAAGTTTCAGCTATGCTTTTCACGGCCTCTTCCGGAATATCGTAATCCGTGATGCCGGTGCTGAAACCCCTGGTGCTAAGAAATCCAACGGCAAGCCTCGTCATTCTATCAACGAATCTGGCACCCTCATGCGGCCCGAACTTCTTGTAAATCTTTTCTATAATCACGCCGGAGAACGGACCAATGGAAGCTTCATCAATTGTTCCGGTGAGCATTTTTCCATCCTTGATGAATACATCCTTGTCCTCAATCCTATCCTCATACTCGCATTTCTCCCCTGCCCCTGAGCAGAGCTTGCTCCTGAACTTGATGTTGAAACCCTTCGGAAGGATCGTGGAGAAAATGTCCCTGCCTCTGTAGAACTTCTTGCCGTTTATGATCTCATGGTCAGGCATCTCATCTACGTCCACAAAGGAAAGCATGTGCACTGTTTCTTCCTCAGAGTAGAGCGGGTTGT
>JAJYKN010000035.1 GCA_021788515.1 Nitrospirota bacterium
GTATTTTTTCAGAGAAATCTGTTTTTTCCCTTGACAACTCCGCAAGTTACATGGTATTTTATGCCCTCTTAATACGTTGGCGTCTGAATTTGAAGGAGGATCTTATGTACGCAGTCATTACTACCGGTGGAAAACAGTACAAGGTTTCACCCGGCGATGTAGTCAGGGTGGAGAGCCTTGATGCAAAGAAGGGCGATATTGTCGAAATCAAGGACGTTTTAATGATTTCCGACGGAGACAAAATGTCGGTCGGCAAGCCCAAGCTCGATTCCGCCAAAGTTACGGCCGAAGTCGTGGAGCAGGACAGGGGCGTAAAACTCCTGATCTTCAAGCACCGGAGACGCAAGGGATACCGCAACACCAATGGTCACCGCCAGAACTACACGGCCATCAAAGTAAAAGAAATCATCGCATAATAGTCGCTGCGAAGGGCAGGAAAAATAAAATCGCATTATTTTAGCCTTCGTGCCTCGGCGGCAAGAAGGATTTTGGAGGATTCAAGCAATGGCACATAAAAAAGGCGTTGGCAGTTCAAGGAACGGCAGAGACAGCAATCCGCAGTATCTCGGCGTAAAACGATACGACGGCGAGCAGGTGCTTGCAGGAACGATTATTATCCGCCAGCGCGGGACCAAGATCCATCCCGGCCTGAACGTGGGCAAGGGCTGCGATGATACGCTCTTTGCCAAGATCAACGGCGTGGTGAAGTTCGAACGCAAAGACAAGGAACGCAAACAGGTGAGCGTATACGCAGCTTCGTAGCAATTCGCAGACAGGATTGACGACCAAGGCGGCATAGAACTCTATGCTGCCTTTTTTGTTCCCTGTTGGGTGGAATGATGCAGAAAAGGTTCAGATCCAAGGAAGGGCTTACACTCCTGATTTTTTCCAGCTTGCTTTTTCAGCCATATAACGGTATATTTCATTGAAAACATTGTTCAAATCTCCCTTTTTTGTGTAACAGAAGGTGAGCCAGGGAGATTCAGATAGCTTATGTCAAATTTTATTGATAGGGTCAAAATTGAAGTAAGGGCCGGTCATGGCGGCCCCGGGTGCGTGAGCTTCCGGCGCGAAGCGTACGTACCCCGCGGCGGGCCCAACGGCGGCGACGGCGGTAAGGGCGCCGATGTCGTACTGGTAGCCGATAAACAACTCGGAACGCTGATCGACCTCAGGTACCAGCAGCACTACTATGCTGAAAAGGGCGAGCAGGGTCGCGGCAAGGAACAGTCGGGCGCTGATGGGAAAGACACCATCATTCGCGTTCCTGTCGGAACGATTGTGAACGATGCCGAGACACGCACCATGATTGTTGATCTCGATACGGACGGGATGACCTATATCATCGCACGGGGCGGCAGGGGAGGCAAGGGAAACACTTTTTTCAAGACAGCGACGAACCAGGCCCCCCGCCATGCTCAACCGGGTGAACCGGGCGAAGAACAGTGGTTGTACCTGGAGCTGAAACTGCTTGCCGACGTGGGCCTCGTCGGTTTCCCGAACGCGGGCAAGTCCACGCTCATTTCGAGCATCTCGGCAGCCAAACCCAAGATCGCCGACTATCCCTTTACCACGTTGTCCCCCGTGTTGGGCGTGGTGAAACCGGAAGGCAGGCGGAGCTTCGTCGTTGCCGACATCCCCGGTCTTATCGAGAATGCCCACAAGGGCGCGGGGCTGGGGTTTGAATTCCTGCGTCACGTGGAGCGGACGTCGATCCTGCTCCATATGGTTGACGTGTCAGGCATGGTGCCCGGAGATCCGGTCGAGAATTTTCAAAAAATCAATAAAGAGCTGGAGCTCTACAGCGAGGCCTTATTGAAGAAGTCCATGGCTGTCGCTGCCACCAAGATCGATGCCGCGGACCCGGAGAAAGTGGAAGAGCTGACCACCTACTGCCGGGAGCAGGGATACGCATTTTTCCCCATATCCGCGGTAACGGGTGCGGGTTTGCCGTCGCTTCTCAACTTCCTCGCGGACAAGGTGGAGGAGGAGCGAGACGCACGGGAGCGGGAGCACAAGGTCAGAGCACAGGAGCCGGCAGTCACGAACCCGGAATAGAGTTTCCCGCAGCCGCAGGGTTTAGCCTGCGCTGACAGCTGATACATGAAAAATACTCTCCTCAACAGAAAAACGATCTTTTCCAAGGCCCGCCGCATCGTGGTCAAGGTCGGCAGCGCGGTCCTCACCTCATCTGATCAGGGGCTGGACCAGGACCGCATCGAACGTCTTGCAGCCGACGTCTCAACCATCATGGGGCAGGGACGCCAGGTCATCCTGGTGTCATCAGGCGCCATCGCCGCCGGCCTGGCAAAACTGGGGTTGAAAAAAACGAGAGGCATGCCCCTTTCGCTCAAGCAGGCCGCCGCATCAATCGGCCAATCGAGCCTCATGTGGATGTATGAAAAAACCTTCGGCGCACATGGGCACAAGGTCGCGCAGGTGCTGCTCACCCGTGAAGATCTTTCCAACCGCACCCGGTTCCTGAACGCAAGAAATACGCTCCAGACGCTGTTGGATTACGGGGTCGTTCCCGTCATTAATGAAAACGACACCGTCTCGGTCGACGAGATCAAGTTCGGTGACAACGACAACCTCTCGGGCATGGTCGTGCACCTTACTGACGCCGATCTCCTGGTGATCCTGTCCGATATCGACGGCCTCTACACGGCTGATCCCAAGTTCGATCCTTCCGCCGAGCTGATTCCGCTCGTCGAGAAAATTACTGCTGAGATCGAGCGTGGCGCGGGCGACGCACAGTCCGCGGTCGGCACCGGCGGCATGCGTTCCAAGATTATTACGGCGAAGAAGGTCGGAGCCTATGGCGCCCCCCTGGTGATCGTGAATGGAAAGAAAAACGGGGTGCTGCCCGCGCTCTTTGAGGGAAAAGAAGTCGGCACCTTGTTTCTGCCAAAACCGGTAAAGCAGGACAGCCGGAAGCATTGGATCGCCTATACGGTCACATCGGCCGGCAGGCTGGTGATCGACGACGGCGGCCGCGAGGCGCTGGTGAATAAGGGAAAGAGTCTGCTGCCCGGAGGCATCGTAAAGGTGGAGGGGAATTTCAAGATCGGCGACTGCGTCACCTGCGTGGACCGGGCCGGGGCTGCCTTTGCCCGCGGGTTGGTCAAGTACTCAGCCTCGGAATTGGAACTCATTAAAGGTCTTAAGACATCGCAGATATCGTCCGTCCTCGGGCATAAAGATTATGACGAGGTGATCCACCGGGATGATATGGTGATACTGTAAAGATATCGCGTTGGCCGAATAGTCAATGCCCGGACGTCTTTATTTCAGCCATACCGGACGATAAGGTGGTTCCTGTAAATACGGGCTTGCGGCTGAAACCCGGACGTCGCTCGGCTGAAGGATGGTTCAATCATGATACGATCTACCCGTTCTCTTATAAAAAAGTCCTGCATTCCTGCGCTTCTTGTTCTTCTGTACGTTCCTTCGGCTTTTGCCGCGCTCAAGCCGGATGACCCTGCTCCTGTTTTTTCCCTCCAGGACAATAAGGGAAAGAATTTTTCCTTGGACGATGTCGTGGGCGCAAAAAGTAAGGAGAAGGCCAATGGTGTCATCCTGAGTTTTTTCGCTTCCTGGTGCATGGCGTGCAGATATGAACTGCCGGTCATCAACTCGCTTGTCGACGAAATGAAAAGCAAGGGGATACGGGTCGTGATCGTGGGCTTCAAGGAAGATTTTGCCAGGATCAACGCTCTTCTTGCCGAACTGAAAGTGGACAAACCGGTTGTCGTGAGCGACCAGGATGGAAAAGTAGGAGAACAATACGGGATCCGGTTCCTGCCGGTAACGTTTTTCATCAGCGCGGATGGGCGTGTTAAACATATCATTTATGGCGAGATAGATGACGGGAAAAAAGTGACGGAAGGCGCAGAAAAACTTTTGAAATGATCGAGCTTCGGTCTCGTGGAGGTAGCGGTGGACATCAAACAGTACGTATCTGATAAGGCAAAAAAAGCCAAGGCGGCATCGCGGGCTCTGGCGAACATCTCCACGGAGATCAAGAACAACGCGCTGTTCAAGATGGCTGCCGGACTGGAGAAGGAATCATCCCGGCTGATCTCGGAGAACCAAAAAGACCTGCTGGAGGCCGGGGGAAAGGGGCTTTCCAGGGCCATGATCGACCGGTTGACGCTCTCTGCCGACCGCGTCAAAGCCATGGCAGACGGCCTTCGCGAGGTCGCGGCTCTGCCCGATCCCGTGGGCGAGGTACTCAAAATGTGGAGACGCCCGAACGGCATGGAGGTAGGCAGGATGCGTGTGCCGATCGGGCTTATCGGCATCATCTACGAATCGCGTCCGAACGTGACGGCCGACACGGCGGCGCTCTGTCTCAAGTCGGGCAACGGCGTCATTCTTCGCGGCGGTTCCGAGGCCGTGCATTCCAACAAAGCGATCGTTGAGCTCCTTTCGAAGGCCGGCGCGGAAGCAGGGATACCCGAAGGAGCGGTATCGTTCATCGAGAACCCCGACCGGGCCTGCGTCATGGAAATGCTGAAGCTCAACCAGTTCATCGACCTGATCATCCCGCGCGGGGGCGAGGGGTTGATCCGGATGGTTTCGGAGAACTCGACGATCCCCGTTATCAAGCATGACAAAGGCATCTGCCACGTGTACGTTGACGGCAAGGCGGACCTTGCCATGGCCGAAGAGATCTGCTTCAACGCGAAGGTCCAGCGGCCCGGCACCTGCAATGCCATGGAGACCATGCTCGTGAACCAGGAGGTAGCCAAAACGTTTCTGCCCGCGATCGTGGGCCGTATGAAAAAGGCGGGTGTCGAGATCCGCGGCTGCTCCAAGACTAGAGCAATCGTGCCTGATATTACTGCCGCAGCGGACAAAGATTGGGACACGGAATACAATGATCTCGTCCTGAATGTGAGGACCGTCGCAAGCATGGAAGAGGCGATGGAGCATATCGCGGCCCACGGCTCCCAGCACTCCGAAGCGATCGTGACGAACGACTATCAGAACGCCCATCGTTTTCAGCGCGAGGTCGACGCATCCGCCGTTTTTGTGAACGCGTCCACACGGTTGAACGACGGGTTCGAGTTCGGTCTCGGCGCCGAGATCGGCATATCGACGACGCGGATCCATGCCCGCGGCCCCATGGGGCTGGAAGAACTTACCTCGACAAAATTTATCGTGTTCGGAAACGGGCAGATCAGAAAATAAAATTTCGAATTTCGGATTGCTATATAAACTGTTCACATAACAGCGGCTTTGCCCTGAAATCCGCAATTTACAATCCGCAATGGAAACCGGAGGTCGTTTGTCCCAAAAAATTGGCATCCTCGGCGGAACGTTCAATCCGATACACTATGGTCATCTTGCAGCAGCTGAAGAAGTCCGGGACCGGTTGAAGCTGGACCGGGTGCTGTTCATTCCTTCCTTTCAACCTCCGCACAAGCGGGAAAACAACGTCCCCGCTGCCGTCCACCGGATGGAAATGGTCCGTCTTGCGACGGCAGGCAATCAGTCTTTCGATCCCTCCGACATTGAGATTAAACGGGGCGGCAGATCGTATACGATCGATACCATCGAGGCGCTCCGAGGGTCCTACCCGGGCGCCGATCTCTATTTTATAACGGGCCTTGATTCCTTTCTCGAAATCCAAACCTGGAACCGATGGGAACGGCTCTTGACCTTGTGCACTTTTGTCGTACTGTCCCGTCCGGGCTCCCGATTTGCCGATCTGTTAAAAATCGATTTTATGCAGGCGGCTCAGAAACAGGTGATGAAACTGGACCATGGCGAGCTCATCCATGCCGATTTTCGGGCAGGAGCGTTCGAGCTTTATCTGGAGTTGATTCCGCTCTATGATATTTCATCGACCGATATCCGCACCAGGGTGAAAGAGGGGAGAAGCATCAAATATCTCTTGCCTGAAGCAGTTGAAACCTATATAATTAAACACAAATTGTATGCATAATTCATTGGAAGCAGCGCAGCTCTGCGCTCTGGCCGCGGACAATAAAAAAGCCTTTGATATTTTGATCCTGGATCTCCGCAGGCTCACGTACATTACCGATTATTTCGTCATCTGCTCGGCGGGTAACGTAACCCAAGTCTCGGCCATAGCGGACGGTATCGGCCAGGCCCTGGCGCAGGCAGGAGTGCACCCTTCCCATGTTGAGGGAGGTGTGGAGGCGAGCTGGGTGCTGATGGACTACGGAGATGTCGTGGTCCATATCTTCGATCAGCAGACCAGGACCTATTACAGCCTGGAGAAGCTCTGGGGCGACGCCCCTCGGATACCCGTTGCAGCGGATCAAAGGACTTTGCAGGGCATCTCCTCGTGAAGCTGTCCATCCTCTGCGTGGGGAAGACCAGGGAACGGTTCATCCAGGAAGGCATCGGCAAGTATACCCGGTACCTGAAGCCTTACGTTGATATCGAGGTCAAGGAGCTCAAGGAAGAAAAGATCTACGATCTCAAGGACGCTCCGCTGGTCAGAAAAAAGGAAGCGGAGAGGATTTTCAAGGCCGTGCCCGAAGGAGCTTATTGTGTCGCCCTGGACGAGCGCGGACAGGAGTTTACTTCTCACGAATTCGCCGCATTGATCAATGGGCTGCTCGAATCGGGCGTCAGGGAGATGGCCTTTGTGATCGGCGGCGCCATGGGGCTGGACGAGAGCGTCCCGCGGAAGGCATCCAGGGTGATTGCGCTGTCCCGATGGACCGTGACCCACGAAATGGCCCGGCTGATGCTGCTTGAACAGCTCTACCGTGCGTTTACGATCATCAAGGGGAAAACGTACCACTATTAAATAATTTCATCAACCCTCGATGAACCAGTTACTACTGTTAAAACCATCGCAGTGTTCCGGGAAAGGACCGCGGATGAGATTCATCACCACCCTGTTATTGTTAGCCCTCGTAATCATTGTCATGTTGCTGCGGGAATTCAACCCCGGCATGATCACCGTCAATCTGCTGCCGTCCAAGTCTTACGAAATTTCAAAATTAGCTTTTTTTCTTATTACTCTCGCAATTGGCGCCGGCATTATTTTCTTTCTCTACATCCTGCGCGATGTCAAGCGCTTCCTGCGCGGGCTTCGGGTGCAGCGCGAGCAGAAAAAACGGTTGAAGATCCAGGAACTCTACACCAAGGGCCTGAACTCGCTGCTCGCCAAACGGAATGCAGAAGCCATAACCTTTTTTCAGAAAGTGCTTGCAATCGACCCCAACCATGTGGACACGCTGCTGCGCATGGGGATCAGCCAACTCCGCGAGAAGAACCCTCAGGAAGCCGTTCTGCTCCATCAGAAGGCCCTGGGCCTCGATCCCGATAATCAGGAAGTGATGTTCTCACTGGCCTCCGATTACGAAGAGGCCAAGCGCTTTGACGATGCTCTCGCGATGTACGCGAAGATCCTTTCGAATGACTCCTCCAATTTGACTGCGCTCATCAAAATGCGCGACCTGTACCAGCGGCTGAACCAGTGGGAGGAACTTTCGGAAACTCAACGGAAACTCCTGGACAGCCCGCTTTTGCCCCTGGAGCAGGAGGTCGAGCACCGGAGGCTCGTGGGCTTCAGGTACGAAATGGGCCGTTCGATGCTCGAGGCCGGAGACCTGGAACGCGCCAAAAAAATATTCCGCAACGTGATCAAACTCGACAAAGACTTTATCCCTGCGCTTCTCGGGTTGGGTGAAGTGTACCTTGAAGAGGGAAAGGTCGCCGATGCAGCCGAATTGTGGGAGAAAGCCTACAAAATGACCTCGTCGATCATGATGCTCCTTCGTTTGGAGGACCTGTACCTGAAACAGGGAGAACCGGGGAAAGCGATCGAAATCTATACGCAGGCGGTCCACTGGAGCCCCCAGAACATCTCTCTCAAGTTTTTTTTGGGCAAGCTTTATTACCGTCTTGAAATGATAGATGAGGCCTTTGACATCCTCTCCACTGTCGACTGGGGAGACAAAGACTTTCCCGATGTGCACAAACTGCTCGGGAACATTTATCTGCGCCGCGGTTCCCTCGGCCTTGCCGCTTCGGAATTCAAAAAAGCCCTCGGTTTCAAGAAACAGATCATCATTCCCTATACTTGCTCAAACTGCGAGCTCCGGACCACGGACTGGTCGGGCCGTTGTCCGAACTGCGGCAAGTGGAACACCTTCGGGGTCAATCTCGAAAAAACCTGCTAACGAATACCTGCAGCCGGAAGCCAAACGTCGGAAGTCGGAACGCCGTCAAATGGTGTTCTGATTCCTGACATCTGTCTCCTGGCTCCTTCTGAAGGAGCTGTTTGATGGCGAATAAACCGGTAGTGCTGCTTGTCCTGGACGGCTGGGGCATCGGCAAAAATAATGAGGCAAATGCAATAGCCCGTGCGAAGGCGCCGGTATATCGAAGCCTCATCGCCGAATACCCGCACGCGGAACTCCTGGCGTCGGGCGAGGCAGTCGGCCTGCCGGACGGGCAGATGGGCAATTCCGAGGTAGGTCATCTTAA
>JAJYKN010000036.1 GCA_021788515.1 Nitrospirota bacterium
GCTTTTCAGCCGCCCGATCGGATGGGTGTCGTTAGTCGCTGTCTTGCCCGCTTAATGTCCGCCGACCTTGAGCAGGCCGCTCGCCGCAAGAGCTAGCACCAGGACTTCAACGATCCCTATTCCTACATAGGCGGTGTCCTTCTTCCGGGCAAGGATCGGCAGGATCACCAGGTAGCACAAAATGGTGAGCCCCGAGAGGATAGCGATGCCGACGAAGTTCAGGTAGTCACCCTTCCCCACCAGTGCGGTCCAGTGCCATCCTGTGGGCGCGTTCAGGGCAACGTTGAAATCATGGACCCGCATGGTCCAATACTTCGGCAGATCATTGATCGGCACGTGAGTCGGAAGCACCCCTGATATGTAAACAAAGAAGGTGATCACGAGCAGAGCGAGCCCGAACCACATTCCCCTGTTAAGCACTTTTGCGTATGCAAGCTGTTCTTCCGATGCCCTGTTTTTTTCGTTCGCCATTTTTCTATCCTCCTATGGCCAGATTCCCAGCCCCTTGAGCAGGGACCTGAGTCCTGCAAAGAGCAGGAGGCCGATGACCATCCACTTGATCGCCTTGGGTTTCGCCTTGGCGAGGATCTTAACACCCACGATGGAGCCGAGCATGATGCCGACGAGAGACGGCACCACGATCATGGGCAATACCGCACCCTGGTTCAGGTACACCCAGGCAGCCGACGTATCGGTGATCGAGAGCAGGAACTTGCTCGTGGCGACCGATATCTTGAGCGGCGCGCCCATCAACAGGTTCAGCACCGGAACGTTCGCCCACCCCGCGCCGAGGCCGAACAT
This sequence comes from Nitrospirota bacterium, assembly GCA_021788515.1. Classification (GTDB taxonomy): domain Bacteria; phylum Nitrospirota; class UBA9217; order UBA9217; family UBA9217; genus JAJYKN01. Next base: position 802 of record JAJYKN010000036.1, read on the forward strand.
ACCGGCCATGATTCCGATCACGATGAACAACAACAGACCCGGCAACGTCTTATGGACGGTCCACTCAACGTCCTTGCCGAGCGACTCTTCGCGGTAGATGCCCATGATCCCGAGGCTCTGGGAAAGATTGTCCGGTTTCGGCACAATGGGGAAGTCGGATTTTTTCGCCGTAGCCATAATGATCACAATGAACAGGATCGTCGCGCCCAGAAGCGTATTTACTACATTCGGCTTGAGCGCAAGACCGATCATGGCCCCGACAATCGCTGCGGCGGAAGCGATAAGCGCCACCGGCAGCGCCAAGCGAAGACTTGCCAGGTTCCTTTTCAGCAGGCCGGGGCCCGCGGCAAGCGCGCCAGCGAGAGCAACCAGCAGGCCGGCGCCTCTCACAAAATCAATATTGAACGGGAAAAAGCCGCCCACGATCGGCACGAACAGCACCCCGCCGCCCACGCCGCCGAGCACCGCAAGAATGCCGAGGATAAACGTTACAATGAATAAGGAAAGAGGCCAGATCCACCATGGAGTAGTCGATACAGGCGCCGCCGGCACCGCCGGCGCTCCGTGCGATTCGCCGTGATCTCCTTCCGCAGGCGCCATTGCTGCCGGGACCGCATCAGCAGCAAAAGAAACCTGAGGCATGAAAAGCGCGGTCACCATGATGAGCACCAGGGTTATGACAGTTGAATAGCGATGTAGCATCTTTTATTCTTCCCTCCTATATATGACTATTGATGACTGGAACCGTGATATACCGAAAAATTACTTAGCTTTATAGCAGCTATTGCATTATGCAATCCAAATGTTTCATATTTGTACAGCAGGTTATGTTATTATAATGACGGAGAAGTTGTCAAGAAAAATATTCCTGAACATGGAAGTAAGCTGATAATGTATTGAAAAAATGCACTAAAATTACTTGTGACCGGATGAAAAAGGCGGGCTTTTACTTTAAAAGCATGTCGAAAATGGTCCTGACCTGCCTGCTGAGCAGTTCGTAATCTTGTAAAAGCTTCTTGCCGGATGAAGAACCGTCGTCTGAGTAACCCATACGACGTGCAATAGGCTGAAGTTTTTCCGGATCCCTGCTGAGTTCGCTCGTGGCCTGGTTCGAGATGATCCGCATCCTGCTCTCAAGCTGACGCATGAAGAGGTATGCTCTCCGCAGGACCTCATAGGAGTCAGCGGCCAGAAGTTTGTGCTTGTGAAGGGCACGAAGAGCATTATACGTGCCGGGGACCCGTACCCATCGGCAATCCCGTCCGTAGAGAAGCTGCAGGTACTGGACCAGAAACTCGATGTCAACGAGTCCTCCCGTCCCCTGTTTGATGTTATAGTGAACCGGGCTCTCCTTGCCCACCTCCTCTTCCATTTTTTTTCGCATAACGATAATGTCCCGGGCCAGCAATGCCCGGTCCTGCTTGCGATAGATGAATTCCTGGATGGATGAAAAAAATTCCGATCCCACGATGCGATCGCCTGCAACGCACCGGGCGCGGAGCAAAGCCTGGAGTTCCCAGGTTTCGGCTTCCGATGCGTAGTAATGCTTGAAGGCTTCCATGCTTTGCACCAGCGGTCCCTTGGAACCCGTGGGCCGCAGCCTCGTATCCACACGAAATACGAAACCCTCCCGCGTGAGCGTTGACAAATAAGAAATCGTCTTCTCCGCCACCTTGCTGAAATACTCGAACACCGTGAGCCCCGCGGGCGGAGCTGCTGCGCCGGACTCGGAATAAACGAAAAGGATATCGAGGTCCGACCCGTAGGTCAGCTCCCTGCCGCCGAGTTTGCCCGCGCCGATGACGGTGAGTCCGGCAAGGGAGCCGCGGGATCCGTATCGTTTCGCTGTTTCCGCAGCCGACAGGCTGAGGGCCGCATCGAGACAGACTTCCGCGAGTTTCGACAGATCATGGGATATCGTTGCCAGCTTCGCGTTTGCAAGGAGGTCGGCCATGCCGATCCGAAGCTCCTCCTGGTGTTTGAACCTCCTGAGGGCGTCAAGTTTTTCCGTGAGGTCAACGGCATGCTCAAGGGCGTCGCTCAGCTCCCGCGTAAATTTCGCGCACGTTCCGGCATAGGACATTTTCCGGGCCTCGATCAGGTTCTGGAGGAAGTGCGGCCTGCTGACCAGCATTCTCGACAAATACTCGCTGTTCGCAAAGACGGCAACCAGTACGCTGATCGAGGATGCGTCGATCTTCACCAGGGACTGGAAGGCCTCCCAGGAGCCCTGGGCAGCGAGAAACGACTCGCAACGGTTAAGCGCGGCATCGGGGTCCGGAGACGAGACGATTTCCCCGAACAGCCGGGGAAAGATCTCATGGAAGAGCTTGCGGCTGCGGGGGGTCTGGTGGACAAAAGCCGGTCCTTCGCGGAGGAACAGGAGGTTCCGGTACGCCCTGCCGGGATCGCTGAAACCGAGCCGCCCCAGGACCGTGACCGCCTCCTGCTCGGTTGTATCGGGATCAAGGAGCAGTGAATAGTCCTTGAGCGGCGATGCGGGACTTCCCTCTTCTCCCGTAAAGGCAAAGAGATCGTCGTAAATATTCCGGACCTTCCGCGTATGATCGCTGTAATCGCTGAGCAGGTGCTCCGCCTCCTTGCCCTGTTCGAGATAACCTGTTCGCCGGGCAAGCGCCCGCAGTTCGCGCTCGTCAGCAGGCAGCGTCTGTGTCTGGAGATCGTCCGCGATCTGGATGCGGTGCTCGATTGTGCGAAGAAATATATAGGCCTTCGAAAGGGTTTCGTGCTCCTGATAGGTGATCAATCCCTTTTGCGAAAGCCTGTGGAGGGCCTTGAGCGCGTTCTTCTCGCGCAGAGTCCGGTCCCGCCCGGAGTAAATGAGCTGAAGCGCCTGGATCACGAACTCAATCTCACGGATGCCTCCATAGCCCAGCTTGACGTCCCGGTGCGTCCTCCCCTTCTGTTCCACATCCTTGTTGATCTTCTGTTTCATGTCGCCGATCTCGGCAATGGCGCCGTAATCGAGGTATTTCCGGTACACGAAGGGAGCGATCCGCTCCAGAAACTCCCTGCCCACGCCTTCATCGCCGGCCACAGGCCTGGCCTTGATCAGCGCGGAACGCTCCCAGGTCTGGCCCCAGGATTCGTAGTAAATCTCATACCCGCCAAGGCTCTGCGCCAGCGGCCCGCTCTGGCCCTCGGGCCGCAGCCGGAGATCGACGCGGAACACGAACCCATCCTCGGTCTTCTGGCCGATCGCCGCGCTCAATTTTTCCGCGAGCTTGATAAAATACTGGTGATTCGTGATCCGGTTCGTTATCGTGCCGTCGCCATTCCGTATGCCTTCCGTCTCGCCGTCCGCTGAGTAGACGTACATAAGGTCCACATCGGAGCTGAAGTTCAGCTCCCGCCCGCCGAGCTTTCCCATGGCAATGACCGCAAAGCCCGCCACGGCAACCGTCCCGTCAGGACGTTCATTCACCGGCCTTCCGTATCGTTTTGCGAGATCCGCGTCGGCCCGGTCATAAGCCTGTTGGAGACAGACCTCCGCAAGGTCCGACAATTCACCCACGATTTCCTGAAGGTCGGCCTTGGCCAGCAGGTCCCTGAGGCCGATCCTGAGCATTTCCTGTTTCCGGAAAACACGCAAGGCCCGGTAGAAACCGGCATCGTCACGCTCTTTCGCAACCAGGGAGGCAAGCCGCCTGGTCATGGCCTCCTGGCCCGCGGAATGGTCGAGATAACCGGGAGCTCCAAGGAACGTCAGATTCTCTTCCGCGGCAGTGACAAGAAAAGCGGACAGGAAGCGGCTCGCGCCGAAGATGGTGAGGAGAGACCGAAGAATATCATGCCGCAGGAGGCAGAGCGAAACGAAGTTCGAAACATCTGAGAGCGAGCCTACGAAGCGTTCGAGGTTGTTTAATGCCAGATCCGGATCAGCGGCCGTCGAGAGCCCGCTGAGCATCGCCTGCAGGAGCCCGGGAAAACCGTCGGGACCCAGTTCCGCTTGCAGCAGGTCCATGTTTTTGACTGCCTGCGGCACGTCAAGGACCCCGATGGACTGCAATTGTGCAGAAGTTATTCGTTTGTCAAATGACATTTTTTATATTATACTGACAACAAGTGGGAGTTACAAGCGAATCCAGGATGGCAAAGGGCAGAGAGCAAAGTGCAGAGAGAAAAAAATAAACTGCCCTGCCTCATAGCTTTTACCCCATGCTCCATGCTTTCCGCTCTATGCTTGTTCAATTATGACCCAACTCCGCGACAACCAGCGCTGCTACGTATGCGGCACAAAAAATCCTATTGGTCTTAACGTTGACTTTGAGATAGACAAGGACGCACGTACCATCAAAGCTCTATTCATTCCAGCCGACCTCCACCAGGGCTACGAAGGAATCGTCCACGGCGGCATCCTCTCCTCCCTCCTCGACGAAGCCATGGCAAAGCTTGCCTTCAGCCTCGGCATCCCCGCCGTAACAGCGGAAATAACGGTCAAGTTCAAAGCTCCTGCAATTCCGGGACAGGAGCTGGTCGTTTCTGGTAAACTGATACAAGAGGCCGGGAAACTGATCCGGGCCGAAGCAAAGATCGAGCGGGGTCCGGTCGTCATCGCCGAGGCAACAGGAAAATTACTGAGGATAAAATAAGCTAAAAAATATGAAATACACCCATAAACAGATTGCAGAATTGATCAAAGCCAAGACCGGCAAGCCCATGCTCGTGCGCGAACTCATGCGTCAGCTCAGGCTCACTGCCGATGACCGCCGCGATCTCAAGAAGGTGTTGAATGACCTGGTCCTGTCCGGCGAGATCATCAAGACACGCGGAAACCGCTACGGCCTGCCCGAAAAGATGGACCTCGAGACGGGCATCTTCCAGGCCCATCCCCAGGGTTATGGGTTTGTGATCCCGGAGAAAAAGGGCAAAACCGATGTCTATATCTCCGCGCGGAGCAAGCTCGATGCCATGAACGGCGATAAGGTCGTTGTCCGCGTCACGCCGCCGGTGGGGAAGAAAAAGACCGAAGGCAAGCGGGAAGGCATGGTTGTCCGGATCCTCGAGCGCGCCCAGACCAGGGTGGTCGGGACCTACGAGCTGCCGGACCCAAAAACGGGCGGCTTCGGGTTCGTTACGCCCTTTGATACGCGGCTCACTCAGGACCTCATCATAAGCCGCGAGCACGTTGGCGACGCCAAACCCGGCGACATCGTGTCCGCCGAGATCATCGCCTACCCCATGCGCGGCAGGCCGCCGGAGGGCAGGATCGTCAAAGTCATCGGCAAACCCGGTTCGCCGGGCATCGATTCAGAATTGATCATCGAGCAGTACGAACTCTCCACGCAGTTCTCGACCGCCGCGCTCCAGGAGGCCGACGAAATTCCCCAGCAGGTCACCCCCGTAATGCGGAAAAGCAGGAAGGACCTCAGGGACCTGGCCACGGTGACCATTGACGGAGAAAAAGCGCGCGACTTCGATGACGCGATCTCCATCGAACGGATCAAGGGCGGCTACCGGCTCTGGGTCCACATCGCCGACGTTGCCCAGTACGTAAAGGAAAAAACCCTGCTGGACGAGGAAGCCTATTTGCGCGGCACGAGCGTCTATCTGCCCGACCGGGTCATCCCCATGCTGCCCATGCAGCTTTCGAACGGGATCTGCAGCCTGAATCCGAACGTGGACCGGCTTACCCTCACCTGCGAAATGGACATAGCGGCCTCCGGCGATATCCTGCGCTACGATATCTACGAAAGCATCATCAACAGCAACGAGCGCATGACCTACACCGCGGTGCGCGAGATCCTCGTGGACCGCGACCCGGCGCAGCGAAAACGCTACAGCGCCCTGCTCGCCGAGTTCGAGCTCATGGAAGAGCTGATGAATGTCCTTCGCATGAAGCGGTCCAAGCGCGGCAGCATCGACTTCGATTTGCCCGAACCCGAGATCGTGCTCGACCTCCAGGGACGCATGACCGAGATCATCAGGGCAGAGCGCAATATGGCGCACCAGATCATCGAAGCGTTCCTGATTGCCGCGAACGAAACCGTGGCCCGGCACATCGAGAACAAGAAGGCGCCGTTCATCTACCGCATCCACGAGGAGCCCGACGAGGAGAAACTGACCGATCTCGTGGAGTTCCTCGCCACGCTCGGTATTTCCCTTCCCACGGTGAAAAAAGTCAAGCCCCTGCATTTGCAGAAGGCGCTGGCCAAGGCCAAGGGTTCGCCGGAAGAAACACTCATCAACACCGTGCTGCTCCGCACCATGAAACAGGCGCGGTATTCCCACGAGAACGTCGGCCACTTCGGCCTCGCGGCCGAGACCTACACGCACTTCACCTCGCCCATCCGGCGCTATCCCGACCTCATCGTGCACCGCGTCCTGAAAGCCGATATGCGGGGCAAGCTGAAGGACGAGGTCTACGTCGAAAAACTTGCCGCGGCCCTGCCCGAGTCCGCGATCCATTGTTCGCAGCGCGAGCGCAAGGCCATGGAAGCGGAACGCGACGTGATCACCATGCTGAAGCTCAGATTCATGGAAGACAAGGTCGGCGAGATATTCGACGGCATCATCACCGGCGTGGTGCAGTTCGGGTTTTTCGTCCAGCTCCGGGACCTGTTTGTAGAAGGGCTGGTCCACGTATCGACGTTGACCGACGACTACTATCATTACGTGGAAAAACTGCACTGTTTGCGCGGTGAGCGGAGAAAGTGCGCCTACCGTATCGGCGACGCGGTCAGAGTGCGGGTGGACCGGGTAGATACCGCAAGGAAGCGGATCGATTTTTCATTGCCTGCGGAAGATTAGCTGGCCCTTGAAAAGTCTTCTTGCCGTCTTTGCGAACCTGTGCCAGCGCATACGAGTGCCTGGCGCGAGTGCAGGGTGCAAAGCGAAGTAATCTCGTTTCTTAAAAAATCGCGCGCCTTCGAGATTGCCGCGTCGCGCAAATCGCTCCTCGCAATGACAATGAGAGACTTTTCCCGCAACGTGCTAAAGCATCACGCCCGCAGCCGATATGTTTGAGCTGCTTGCCCGTATTCTACATCTATTTTCTCACCAGGACACGATCGTTCTCCCCCCGCCAAGTTTCATCAGGCTATATTGAAAAAGAAAAGGCAGGCCAAAGGGCCTGCCGGGTCGGAAATGCTCGGGGGATTCTAAAAATACCGGATTACAGCTTGATCGTGGTCTCGCGATCCTTGGGGGTAAGCCCTGCGCAGTAATCGGCAGCCTTCTGGGGCGCGGCCAGGTCGTACATCTTCGCGAAAGGGTCGGTCACGAGCAGCTCGCGCGCCTTGTTCACGAGCGCCTTGTCCTCAAGATCCACGTTCTTCAGGTGGATCCCCGCCTTCGTCACCGTGAAAGCCCTGAACGAACAGGGGTAGGTGACCACTGCCGGATCGGCAACATAAGTAATCCTGCCCGCGGTTTCCACCTTCGATACGTGGTGGTGGCCCGAGACCACGAGACGGACGTTCGGATACTTTTCCAGAACAACACGGACCTTCTCGTGATTCTTCACCATCCAGAGCGACCAGTCCGGAGTCGAATCTTTCGGCGTTGTGGGCATCAGCAGTTGGTGCGTAAAGACGATGACGAGCTTTTTCCCCTTGTTCGCCTTGAGCGTTTCATCGAGCCATTTGAGGCGGGTGGGCCCCACTTCCCCGTAGGGTTTTCCCTCGGCCGTGACATCC
>JAJYKN010000037.1:0-4410 GCA_021788515.1 Nitrospirota bacterium
GATCGCCTGGTCGATCATCTCCGGTTGGATCAGGGGTTCGTCTCCCTGGACATTGACCACGAGCTCGCAGTCCAGTTTCCGGGCAACCTCGGCGATCCGGTCCGTCCCGGTCTGGTGCGCGGACGAGGTCATGATCGCTTCCCCTCCAAAGGCCGACACCGCATGCATGATTCGCTCGTCATCGGTGGCAACAACCACGCGGCCGACCAATTGTGAGCGCTTCGTGCGCTCGTAGACCCACTGGATCATCGGCTTACCCTTGATCGACACGAGTGCTTTGCCGGGAAAGCGGGTGGACCCGTAGCGGGCCGGGATGATGGCGACGATTGATGTTTGATGGTCAGTCATAAGTCAGTCGGCAGTGTGCATAGAGCATGGTGCATGGCGCATAGTGTAAAACCCTCTGCCCTATGCACTCTGCCTTTACACCGCAAGTTCTTTCCTGAAATATTCGATGGTCTTTGTCAAACCATCGGTCACCGACACGACCGGTTTCCACCCAAGCTTTTGTCCGGCGAGCGTAATATCGGGCTGCCGCTGCTGCGGGTCGTCGGACGGGAGCGGCTTGTAGGCGATCTTCGATTTTGAGCCGGTCATGGCGATGATTTTCTGGGCGAATTCGAGAATGGTATATTCTTCCGGATTTCCGAGATTCACGGGCCCCGTAAAGTTCTCACTGTCCATCATGCGGACCATGCCTTCGACCAGGTCGTCTACATAGCAGAATGAACGCGTCTGCGAACCTTTGCCATAGACCGTGATGTCCTCGCCTTTCAGCGCCTGGATGATGAAGTTGCTCACGACCCGTCCGTCATCAGGCAACATCCGCGGACCGTAGGTATTGAAGATGCGTATAATTTTGATGTCGACGTTATTCTGGCGGTGGTAGTCCATCATCAAGGTCTCGGCCACCCGCTTGCCTTCATCATAACAGCTTCTGATGCCGATGGTATTTACGTTGCCCCAGTAGTCTTCTTTTTGAGGATGTATCGCAGGATCGCCGTACACCTCCGAGGTCGAGGCAAAGAGAATCCTCGCTTTTGCCCGTTTTGCAATGCCGAGCATGTTTATGGTGCCGAGCACGTTGGTTTTGATGGTTTTAATGGCATTATACTGATAATGGATCGGCGAAGCAGGACAGGCTAAGTGATAGATCCTGTCCACTTCCAGCAGGATGGGAATTGTAATATCGTGACGAATCAAATCGAAATTCGGGTTGTTCAATAAGAGCTGCACATTCTTCTTTCTGCCTGTAAAAAAATTATCCAGGCAGATTACTTCATTGCCAACTGCAAGCAGCCGTTCGCAAAGATGCGATCCCAGAAATCCGGCGCCGCCGGTTACGAGTATTCTCATGATCTCCCCTCAATTAACTGCGCATGGCGCAGAGAGCATAGGGCGCGAAAAAAACTTTTGCGCTATGCCCTCTGCCCCATGCCATATGCCCTCTGCGTTCTTCCTATTTTCTCCCGATCCCGTAATACGTAAACCCGAGTTTCCGGAGTTCTTCCTGATTGTAGATATTTCTGCCGTCGAAAATAACCGGCCTGTTCATGATTTTTTTCATCTTCTGGAAATCAGGCGTGCGGAATTCGTTCCACTCAGTCACGACCGCTAGGGCGTCGGCATCTCGAAGCGTGTCGTAGCCGTCCTCATGGAATTCGATCCGGTTTTTGAAGATTTTGCGGGCTTCGGCCATTGCCACCGGGTCATGGGCCTTGACCCCTGCCCCGGCCCGAAGAAGGCTGTTGATGATGACGACCGAAGGCGCCTCGCGCATGTCGTCGGTCCGCGGCTTGAACGAAAGGCCCCAAACAGCGATTGTTTTGCCTGCAAGCGGTTTCGCAGTCTTTGTTTTCTTGTTGCTTGATGAAAAATGTTTCACAATCAGGGATGAGAGCATTGCTTTCTGCCGTTCGTTCACCAACTCGACTGATTTCAGCACGTTCGCGTCAACGCCGCTGTCCTGCGCTGTCTGAATGAGCGCTTTTACATCCTTGGGAAAACACGAACCGCCGTATCCCACGCCCGGGAACAGGAACTCAAAGCCGATCCTGCGGTCGAATCCCATGCCTTTCCGTACGCTGTCGATGTCCGCTCCAAGGGCCGAGCAAATGACCGCCATTTCATTGATAAAGGATATTTTGGTTGCAAGCATCGCATTCGACACGTACTTGGTCATTTCCGCGCTTTTAACGTCCATAAGCAGGATCGGTTTTCCGGTCCGCACAAAGGGAGCGTAGAGTTCCTGCATCATTTCCGCTGCCCTGGGGCTGTCCGCGCCGATGACCACCCGATCGGGCTTCATAAAGTCCTCGATAGCGGCCCCCTCTTTCAGGAATTCCGGGTTCGAGACCACGTCAAATTTGTGTTTTGTCCCGGATGCCACGGCTGTCTTGACTTTTTCAGCCGTGCCGACGGGTACGGTGCTCTTATTGATCACGACCTTGTAGTTGTTCATGAACTTGCCGATTTCGCGGGCTGCGCTGATCACATATTTGAGGTCAGCAGAGCCGTCCTCCCCCGGAGGAGTGCCGACGGCAATAAAGATAATTTCTGAATTTTTTATTGCCTGGGACATGTCCGTGGTAAAGAACAGCCGCTCGCTGGCCACGTTTCGTTTGATCAATTCTTCAAGACCTGGTTCGTAGATAGGCACTATGCCGGAGTTTAGCATTTCGATCTTTCGAGCGTCTATGTCCATGCAGATGACGTCATTGCCGCTCTCGGCAAGACAGGTGCCTGTTACGAGACCGACATAGCCGGTTCCGATTACTGATATTCTCATTCTTCTCCTCGCTTGCTACGTATTAAGGAACGCAGAGAGCATGGTGCATGGCGCATAGTGTAAACCCCTCTGCTCTCTACCCTCTGCTGGTGTAGTTTTTTTCAATCCACTTCGCATATTCACCGCTTCTGATATTATTTACCCAGGCCCTGTTGTCAAGGTACCAGGCAATGGTCCGGCGCAGGCCGTCCTCAAACCCATGTCGCTGCTTCCAGCCCAGTTCATTTTTTATCTTGTCGCAGTTGATGGCGTAGCGACGATCGTGACCGGGCCGGTCGCCAATAAAGGTGATAAGTTCTTTGTAATTTTGAGTTTTGAGTTTTGAGTTTGTAATTTCCTTGTTGTCCTTCAAGGGATGGAGCTGCTCCAAAATTTCGCAGATTGCATTCACGACGACTAGGTTCTGCTTCTCGCATTCGCCGCCGATGTTGTACGTCTCCCCAGTTCTTCCCTTCAGAAGGATTTGCCAGATAGCCTCGCAGTGGTCCTCGACGTAAAGCCAGTCGCGCACGTTCTTTCCGTCGCCATAAACCGGGAGCGGTTTGCCTTCGACAGCGTTCAATATGACCAGGGGGATCAGTTTTTCGGGAAAATGGTAAGGACCGTAGTTGTTCGAACAGTTCGAGACAGTAACCGGCAATCCGTAGGTGTGAAAATAAGCCCTCACCAGGTGGTCCGAGGCGGCCTTGGAAGCCGAGTAGGGACTTCGCGGGTCATAGGGCGTTGTCTCGAAGAAATAACCGGTTTCACCGAGCGATCCGTAGACCTCGTCGGTGCTGATATGATGAAACCGCACGTCTTTCCGGTTTGCCCAGTGTTGTCGGCCGGCTTCGAGCATGGTAAAGGTGCCGTTCACGTTTGTTTCGATAAATTCTTTTGGCCCGAAGATGGAACGGTCCACGTGGCTTTCAGCTGCAAAGTGGACGACCAGGGTAATGTCGTATTTGCTGAATACTCTTTTTACGTTCTCGTAATCGTTGATATCGCCGCGTTCGAAAAAATAATTCTTGCCGCCGAATTTCCCATCGATGTCGACAAGGTTCATGAGGTTTCCGGCATAGGTCAGTTTGTCGTAATTAACAAGCGTACCTGTGAAGCCTGTTTTCTCAAAAACATACCTGATGAAATTGGACCCGATGAAACCCGCCCCGCCGGTCACCAGGAGGTTGACTGATTCGATGTTTGGAACTCCTGATTTGTTCTTATGAATACTACTCACCAATTAATCCGCCTTTATTCAGAAATGATTTTACCGCTTCTTCCCACGCCGGGATCGGAACGTTCAACAGGGCCGCGAGTTTGTAGTTGCTCATGGCTGAAAATTTCGGTCTTTTTGCCGGAAGATTGAAGATATCCATGGAAACAGGCCTGATAAATTTTTTGATGCCCATGTTCGCAAGCGCCGCTTTTGCCCATTCATAGCGCGAGCAATAACCGCTGTTCGTGAGATGATAACGTCCGGTTATCCCCTGTTCCAAGGCCTTCATCGTCACCTCGACAACGGTATCGGTGTACGTCGGCACCGAGAACTCATCGCAGGCGATCTTGAGAAATTCGTTGTTTTTAGCCCATTCGCTCAGTTTGTAGATAAAGTTTTGTTTTCCCGGTCCGAAGACCCAGCT
>JAJYKN010000037.1:4420-8455 GCA_021788515.1 Nitrospirota bacterium
TTTTCCCGTATTCGTTCAGAGGATTCGTGCCGTCGTCCTCGGTATATAAACCGTCTTCCTTCAGCCCGTCGAAAACATAGTCGGAACCGAAATGTACAAGGACCGCTTTCTGAGTTTGTGCTGCCTGAGCCAGGTTTTTCGGGCCTGATTCATTTACCGCGAAAGCCAGCCGGCTGTCCTGTTCCGCCTTGTCCACGAGATTGTAGGCAGCGCAATTGATGATGACGTCAGGCTTGTAGGCGGAAACGGCGGCAATGACTTTTGCATAGTCCGTAATGTCGAGATGTGCTTCGTCAGGCGCAATGAAATCGATGGATTGAGCTTCGAATCTCCTGATGAATTCCCGGGCAAGCTGCCCGTTTTTTCCTGTGATGAGATATTTCATGATTATTCAGCGTATACAAAATTATTGTCAATATCCAGAAGTCGCGGGTTTACTTTGTCCTTTGTTGAGAGAACCGGATTCGGGATCGGCCATAGGATTCCAATGTTCGGGTCGTTCCAGATGATTCCCCGTTCATCAACCGGAGAATACTCTTCCGTGCATTTATACATCACTTCTGCTGTTTCGCTCAGGACCTGAAATCCATGGGCAAAACCCGGAGGAACGTAGAGCTGGAACCGGTTCTCTTCAGTCAGTTCTGCGCCGACCCACTTCCCGTAATGGGGCGAGCCTGTGCGGATGTCCACGGCAACGTCATAAATCCTGCCCTGCATGCACATGACGAGCTTCCCCTGTGCTTTCGGATTTTTTTGAAAGTGCAGTCCCCGGAGCACCCCTTGCACGGACTTTGAGTAGTTGTCCTGAACGAGATGCTCCGTGATGCCGGCTCTTGCGAATTCCGAATGTTTATAAAGTTCGAGAAAAAAACCGCGGCCGTCGTCGAATATTTTCGGACAAATCAACAGAGGTCCCGGCAGACCGAGTTTTTTAAACTCAAAGGGCATACGGCACCTCTTGGTCGGCAACCATCTTGAGATAGGCGCCATAGGCATTCTTGTTGTGGCTTTCAGCTGCTTTGAGCAGTTTCTGCTTGTCGATGTATCCCAGCTTGTATGCGATTTCCTCGATACAGGCCATCTTCAGGCCCTGCCGCTTTTCGATGGTGGCGATGAATTCCCCGGCTTCAAGCAGGCTCTCATGAGTGCCTGTGTCGAGCCAGGCGTATCCCCTGCCCATAAGTTCCACGCGAAGCTGCTTCCTGACGAGATATTCCTTGTTCACATCGGTAATTTCGAGCTCTCCCCGGTGAGATGGTTTTATGTTTTTCGCTATGCCGACGACTTCATTATCGTAAAAATAAAGGCCGGTCACGGCATATTTGGATTTCGGCTTCTTCGGTTTTTCCTCAACGGACAGCACGGTGCCGTCTTTATCGAATTCCACGATACCGTACCGCTCGGGATCGTTTACGTAATAGCCGAAGACCGTGGCGCCCCCGGTTGCGGACACATCGCGAACAGCCTTCTTGAGGAGTTCGGTAAGACCCTGGCCGAAGAAGATGTTGTCCCCCAGGACAAGACAAACCGTGTCCTTGCCGATAAAGTCAGCGCCGATAAGAAATGCTTCGGCAAGGCCGTTTGGCTTTGCTTGTTCTTTGTAGGAAAAACGGAGCCCGAGATCACTGCCGTCACCAAAGATGTCCTTGAAGCGCGGAAGGTCAACTGGCGTTGATATGATCAGTATGTCCCTGATGCCGGAGAGCATAAGCACCGACAAGGGATAGTAGATCATCGGTTTGTCGTAGATCGGCAGCAGCTGCTTGCATACGCCCCGCGTGATCGGGTAGAGTCGTGTTCCGCTGCCGCCGGCTAAAATTATACCTTTCAAGGGATTGCTCCTTCTTAACAGGCTGTTGAAAAAGCGTTTTACGTGGTTCGACAGGCTCACCACGAACGGATAAAAATCAATTGTTTCAATGTCCCCTCCGCTCGCCCTGAGCCTGTCGAAGGGTGAACGGAGGGCTTTTTAACAACCGGTTAAAATTTCGGGAATGAAGCGTGTCCGGCTCTCAGAGCTCTTATCTACGCACTCTGTACAATCCGCTGTTTTAATTCTTCGGGTTTCACCGTGGCAGTGCCGACGACCCCGACCACGATCCCTGCTGCATAGTTCGAAATTTTTGCGGCATCCAGCATGCTGGCGCCGGCGGCCATGGCAAGCGTCAGGGCGCTGATGACCGTGTCCCCTGCGCCGGTCACATCGTAAACCTCCCGTGCGACGGTGGGGATATGGGTCACTTTGCCGCCATGTTCAAAAAGGCTCATTCCATGCTCTCCGCGGGTGATCAACACCGCGGCGCACTTTAAATTCTTGAGCAGGAGAGCGCCGGCCCGGAGGAGCGACCGATCATCCTGGATCTCGATCTTGGACCCGATCGCGGCTTCGTTGGCATTCGGGGTAAGGATAGTGGCCCCGCTGTACATGCTGAAATGGCTCACTTTGGGGTCCACGGACACGATCACCTTGTTCTTTTTGGCCAGCCGGACGATGTCTTTTACCAGTTCCTTGGTCACGACGCCCTTGCAGTAATCGGACAGCACAATGCCGTCGAGCCCCTCTGCAATCCGTCGTTTGACGAACTCGAAAAGCTGCTGGTGCGTTTCTTTTCCGATCCGGTCCTTGGTCTCGCGGTCGAACCGGACGACTTGCTGACTGTGGGCGATGATGCGGGTCTTGATCGTCGTCGGCCTGCCGGGCTCGGCAATCAGGCCGTCGGTCGAAATTTTCTGGGCGTGCAGCAGATGGGTGAGTTGCTTCCCCGCGTCATCGGCGCCGATCACTCCGCAAACGCTGACCTTCCCGCCGAGCGCATGGATGTTCTGTACTACGTTCGTCGCTCCGCCGAGCAGCAGGTTTTCCTTCGTGACGTTCACCACGGGGACCGGCGCTTCCGGCGATATGCGGGAGACCTTTCCCCAGATGTAATGGTCGAGTACAATGTCTCCGACGACAAGTATCCGGGTAGATGTGAAGCGGTCAATGTAGGAATTGAACCGCTTGCACTCCTTTTTCGAAATCATGGCTTGCTGTTTCCTCCTTGCATAGTGGTGAGCGTGGCAACGATGGATCCGATGGAGATCTCGCTCTTCATGAGCACGGGAATTTTTCGAGCGTCATCGGTAAGCCAAATATAGATCTCCCCCTCGTGCATGAACACCCCTTCGTATTTCGGATAGGTCTTGACCTTGATCGTGTCGAACGCGCCGGCCGGTGTTTTGATCCGTTCCTTGCCCATGACATGGATCTCGACGGCCCAGGTCTTGTCGCCGTCGTGCACATTCTCCACGATCGTCTTTCCGGCGGTGAAATCCTGGCGCGTGCGGAGGTAATAGAGCGATGAGAGCGCGTCTTGAATACGGTCGGGTACGCAGTACGTTTCCGGGGCGCCGTTATTGACGATCACCTGGACCGTGCCGCTTGCGCGGTCGTAGGTCATGCTCCGCTGACGCTGTTTTTTTCCATGGCTCTCGCGCAGATGGAATGAGAGGCTGTAAAGATCGTCGGCGTCAACGATACTTTCAACCGAGTCCTTTACGGGGAAAAACAGGTCCACGACACCGACGGACCTCGTGTTCGAGATAAGGTTGTAGGTAGGCCTGCCGTTTATCGTCTTTCCCTGCTGGACCTCCATGACGGAAATCCCTGCTTCGATGATGGTGGACCAACTGATGCTGTAGGTCAGCTTTTCTCCCGGCGCGAAGGCATGGTTTACGGTCTTGATATTCTCTTGTATCGGCGGTCGTCCGGGTTCCGCCGCTACGACGTTGGCCATGATCAACAAGGCGCAACAGAGCAACATTCCTCGTCTCATAATATTCCCAGTCCTGTCCATGGCCCTGAAAAAAAGCGGCCCGGACTGCGTTATAATATTTGAAAGCCGTTCATTTGTAAAGACTTTTATTCTATTGTCTCGTATTGCCTTGGTGACGGCGGTTCACCTCTTCCACGGATCCATTTGTTCAACCCGGACGAGGTAAGATGATGCTTGGAAGATGAGGTTGGGAAGAGCCTGAGTATGTGGGAGGAGCATA
>JAJYKN010000038.1 GCA_021788515.1 Nitrospirota bacterium
CCCCTCAAAAGAAGAGGTGATGATCGGCAGGGAAGACCCGATCAGCGAGGTGTTCCCCGACGTGGACCTGACCGGGCTGGGAGGCATGGAGAAAGGCGTCTCCCGAAAACACGCGGTCATTCACCACGAAGGCGCTGACTATACCGTCGAGGACCTGGGGTCCACGAACGGGACCTTTGTCAATAAAAAGCGCATTCAGCCCCACGCGCCGCAGACGATCAAACCCGGCGATGAAGTCAGGTTCGGGAAACTGGCGCTTTCGGTGAAGGCAGCGTAAGGAGTAGGAGACGGAGAGTTAAGAATTAAGATTTAGGAATTAGGAATTAAGCATGGGAGGGCATATGACATCCATTTCAAAAATAGTGTTGTTCGCAATCGCGGGCGCTCTCGGCGGGTCTGCTGCCTGGGCGTTCGTGATATCTCTATCAACATCGTCTGCGAGCGGCCTGGTCACTGAAATGATGCTCGGCAGTCTTGCGGGCATGTTTATCGGCGCGTTTCTGTGGAGTCATGAGCTGATCGCGGGAAGGCAGTATCAGGCGGCGCTGAAGCGGGCAGCATACGGAGCTGCAGCAGGTCTTGTTGGCGGCGCTTTAGGGGCTGTTTTGGGCAGCACGGCTTTCACGGCAGTCGGTACGGCGGTGGCTGACGCCGGAGGATTTAAAGCCTCCCTGGGTGTTGCCCTTGCTGTTGCCTTGGGATGGGCGATCCTCGGAGCTTTTGTGGGGGTAAGCGGCGGCGCGATGATAAGGTCGGGTGACCGCGCTCTGTACGGTCTCTTTGGCGGCGCGATCGGCGGGCTGCTCGGCGGGCTCATGCTGAACGATCTTTCTGCAACGTCGATCTGGTCGACCCTTGGCGGGCTCATGCTCCTCGGCCTGTCCATCGGCGCTTTTATCAGCCTTGTTGAGGAGGCGTTCGTATCAGCGAAATTGAAGGTCATCAAGGGAAGGCATATCAACCGGGAGTTCCCGCTTCTCAAGGACACGAACGTCGTGGGCAGGGACGACCGCTCCGATGTCTGTCTTTCGGGAGCGGAAGGAGTCGGGCTGCAGCATGCTTTCATCAGGAGAAAGAACGGGCACTTCTCGATAGAAGCGGACAAGGATGGAAAAGTTGTGTACGTGAACCAGAAACTGACGCGCAGCAGCACGCTTGACGACGGCGATGTCATCAGGGTCGGCAGCATCCTGCTCATGTTTTCGGCAATGAAAAAGGCCGCGATAATCGCGGGAGTTGTTCTTCTCGGGGTTATGACCCTGGGAGGACGGACGGCGCTTGCCGCTGACCCGGCTGCTGTCCGGATCAGCCAGTTCGATCTCAGCAGCTTTCCCGAGGTCAAGGCCTACGTTTCCGTGCTCGATGCCTTTGGCAAGCCCGTGCGCGGCCTGGATAAGGACGGCGTCACTCTCAGGGAGAACGACCGTCCCGTTTCAATCGACGCGATGCAGATGTACGGCGCAAGCGGAAAGCCGGAGCCGATAAGCATGGCGATCGTCGTTGACCGGAGCGGCTCCATGGCCGGCGAGAAGATCGAACGGGCAAAGGAATCGGTTTTGCAATTTCTCCACCTCATGGAACCCGCCGACCGGGCGGCCCTTATTACCTTCAGCGATACCGTGGACCGCACGGCGCCGCTGACCGCTGACAGCAACCAATTGCAGCAGGCGACGGAAACCATCAAGGCCAACGGCCACACGGCGCTCTTCGACGCCCTGGCCGCGGGCGTGGAAGCGGTGCAGGGCGTGCCGGGCAGGAGGGCAGTCATCCTCCTTACCGACGGGATCGCCAACCGGGGCGCCCTCGACATCAACGAGGCCGTCGCGGCCGCGATCAACGAGAACGTCTCGGTTTACGTGATCGGCCTGGGAAAAGACGTGCGCGCGGCAAGGCTCGAAGGGATCGCCGAGCAAACGGGAGGCTTCTACTTCTTTACGCCTTCCGCCGACGGCCTTTCCGAGATTTATGACGTTATCGCCAAGAGGCTCCGCAACGAGTACGTCATCACGTACCGGACGGAGAAGCGCGCAGACTATCTCAGGAACGTGACGCTTGAGCTCGCGTCCGGCCAGCAGGCGACGCGCGCATACTTCCAGCCGGAGTCATCGTTGTTCGGCGCGGCCGGCAAGGCGCCCGGCTGGGCTTTCGGAGCGACCCTGGCGAGTATTCTGGGGCTCGTCGTCATCTCGCTCAGAAAGGTCGAACAGCGGCAGTACGAGACAGGGCACCTCAGCCTTGTACGCGGCCAAGCCGCGAAGAAGGACATCGACATCAGTTCGGCGGTGACCATCGGCAGGAAAGGGCTGAACACGCTCGGATTGTACAGGGACGGCGGTGTTGAAGAGCACCACGCCCAGGTCATCAAGGAAGGCAGCGAGTATATCATCGAAGACAAAGGCACCCGTGCCGGCACGTTTGTGAACAAACAGAAGGTCACCGGCAGACAGGTGCTCCAAGACGGCGATGTGATCGACGTGGGAAAAACCACGATCGTGTTCAGCAGCGGGAACAAGCGAACCTGCACGGACTGCGGGAGCCCGGTGAAGAATGCTGCCAAGTTTTGCTTGCACTGTGGAGCAAAGGCGGCGTAGGGGCAAGGGCAAGGGTCAAGGGGCAAGGGTCAAGGGGCAAGGGTGAGGTGGGCATATGTACGATGTTTTCTGTAATGCCGCCTTCTGCCGCAGCCGAACACCCTCTCCTTCAGGGAGAGGGCTGGGTGAGGATGGGTTGATTTGTCAATTCCACGAGACCCATCCCCACATCCTGCTCTTGCGATAACGCGGGTGCAAGGCCTTAATCCTCCCCGCTTGTCCCGGCGTTTTGGCAACAGCCGGGATGAAGGGGAGGAAATGGACTTCTGAGAGAACCTATGAACCGTCTTCTTAAAAAACGATACGAGATCGTCGGCCTCCTGGGCAAAGGCGGGATGGGATGCGTGTACAAGGTCGTGGACCGTTCGCAAGAAGGCAAAACACTGGCAGTTAAGGAACTTCGAACAGACAAGCTCCGGGCAGCCAAAGTCCACGAAGCGCTCGTCCAGTTCCAGACCGAGGCGCAGATCCTGGCGCGATTGACGCACCCGAACCTGCCGAAGGTCTACGATTACTTCTCGCAGCAGGGCGCCTCGTACATCGTCATGGAGTACATCCACGGCAGGACGCTGGAACAAATGCTGGAGGGCCGTCGCAGGAAACCCGTGGAAGAGCAGCAGGCGCTTTCCTGGGCTATCCAGATCTGCAGGGCCATGCACTTCCTGAGCGTGCAGAAGCCGCGGCCCATCGTGTTCCGGGACACGAAGCCCTCGAACATCATGATCTCCCATGACGGGAGAGTGAAACTGATCGACTTCGGCATCGCCCGTTTCTTCAAGGATGAACAGGATGAAGACACCTACGTGTACGGCACCCCGGGATACGCCGCGCCGGAGCAGTACGGCACGGGCCAGACCGACGTTCGTTCGGACCTGTTCTCGCTCGGCGCCACGCTGTATTACTGCCTCACGGGAGAGCACCCCCCGCAAAACCCGCGGGACTTGCCGGACCCAAGGCGGGTGAACCCGAAGATGAGCAAAGAGACCGCAGCGATCATCAAAAAAGCGCTCGCGCCGGACATGACCAGACGTTTTCAGAGCGCATACGAAATGAAGGAAGCGATCCAGAAGGTCCTGCTCGATTTGTCTGCGCCAATAAAGAGGAAGGCAACGATCATTTACGCCAGACCGGGAAAGGTGATCAAACTTCCGTGGTGGAAAAAAACAACCTGGGTGAGCGTGCCCGTGACGGCCCTGGGCTGCAGCGGCACAACCGGGACCCTGTCCACGGAGGACCTCTGGATCAGGCCGAAGCCGGCGTCCTTCGGCCCCGGCGCTGCGTGGCTGTTGTTCCGCGTCCAGAGCAGGATGCTCAAACCAGGCAGGGAGTATCGGCCCCGGCTCACGGTGAAGACGGGTTCGGGCGTTCTTCACCCGAGACTTTCATTCAAAAGATCGCGGCCCTGGATGTTTTTTTCGATACTGGGAATTACTGCAATGATCGGGGTAATAGCGATGACAGCCTGAGAAAAAGGCGGGTTATTCCTTGATCCCGTACTTCTTCATCTTCTCGTAGAGCGTGGAGTAGGCAATGCCGAGCACCTTTGCGGCTTCGGTCCTGTTGCCTGAAACGGATTTGAGCGTGGCGTGGATGGCCGCCTTCTCGATCTCTTCGAGGGTCTTGCCGCTCAGGCCTTCAAAGGTCGCTGTCTTCTTTCCCTGGGAAAGAAACAGGTCCTTTGCTTCGATCCGGGTTCCCTCGCAGAGGGCCGCTGCCCGTTCGATCACGTTTTTGAGCTCCCGAACGTTGCCCGGCCAGGAATAGGCCGTGAGCGCCGCAAGGGCCTCGGGCGAGAAGCCCGCGAGCTTTTTGCCGGCTTCCCTGGATATGCCGGCGAGCAAATGTCCGGCGATCAGTTCGATGTCTTCTTTGTGCCTGCGGAGCGGCGGCAGGAATATTGTTACTGCCGACAGTCGATAGAACAGGTCTTCGCGGAACTTTCCGGCCTTCACTTCCTGTTCGAGTTCCCTGTTCGTGGCCGCCACAACGCGCACGTTTACCTTGACGGGCTGCTCCGCGCCGACGCGCCTCACTTCGCGCTGGTCAAGGGCGCGCAGGAGTTTGGGCTGGAGGGAAGCGGCGAGCTCTCCGACTTCGTCCAGGAACAACGTGCCGTTGTCCGCAAGCTCGAAGGCGCCCTGGCGCGACTTGACCGCGTCGGTGAACGCGCCTTTTTCATGGCCGAAGAGCTCGCTCTCGATCAGGTTCGGCGCAACAGCGCCGCAGTCGAACACGACGAAAGGTCCCGCCGCTCTCCGGCTGCCTGCGTGGACGGCCCGGGCGGCGAGCTCTTTCCCGGTGCCGGTCTCGCCCTGGATGAGCACGGTGATGTCAACGGGCGCTACGCGCTCCAGGATGCCGAAGACCTCGCGCATGGGCAGGGAAGCTCCGATCAGGTCGCCGAACTGGTCCGAGGAACTGCGGAGGTTCTCGATGCGTTCCTCCAGGGGAGAGAAGACCATCTCGGTCTGTCCCAGGCGAATGACGGACCCCGCCTGGATATATCCCTCGCGGACGCGCACGCTGTCGAGAAAGGTGCCGTTTGTACTGCCGAGATCTCGCAGAACGTATCCTCCCGCTGTTTCCTCGACACTGGCGTGTTTGCGCGAAACCGTGGGGTCCGTGAGCACGAGACTGTTCTCCGGCAGCGTGCCGATCGTGACGAGAGGGGCCTGGAGCACCATCTCCTTGCCGTTGTCCCTGCCTTTGGTAACGATGAAGCGCGCTTTTTTCAGAACAAGCGGCTTCTGGATCACGCTGGTCAGGATCTCGGTCCGGTCGGATGTTGTCCGCCCTGATGGCAAGCCGTCGCGGCCCTTCTTTTTCATGGAAACATTGTATCATAAGACAGAAGAAATGATAGTCCTAAAAACCCGCTTCGACCTTGACGTAGTCCCGGGTTTGCCCTATCATAGGTTTGGAGCTGATGACGATATGTCGGAGGGTGAGATGACAGGATCGAAAGCCGGCAATGACAGCACTCAGATACTGAAACAATCGCAGCGAATGAAGAGGGTCCCGAAAAAGTTCCAGGCCTCCGTGGTGATCGTGCAGGGGCATGCGGAAGGCATGGAATATCCGCTCAGGAAAGAATACACCGTGCTCGGCAGGGACAAGGGCGCCGACATCGTCCTGAAGGACGCTCAGGTCTCGCGTCAGCATGCGGTCATCGAGTATAGTGAAGGAAATTACCTGCTGAAGGACCTGGAGAGTACGAACGGCACGAGGATGAGCGGGGCGCTTATCAAAGAGACGAACTTGCGCCATGGAGACAAGTTCAGCGTCGGAGGCACCACCCTCCAGTTCGTGCTCGATGATACAGGGAAGCCCCGGACCTACGAGATCTCGTAAATGAAAATAACCTCCTTCGGCGGTTCCGACGCGGGAAAAAAAGAACCAATAACGAAGACCTCTATCTGCTGAACGACGACCTCGGTCTCTACGCCGTCGCGGACGGGGTCGGGGGCAACGAGGGGGGAGAGGTCGCCAGCCGCATGGCTGTGGAAACGCTCGCATCGTCCCTGACGGACCTGCTCGGCGAAAAGGACCGGACCCCGCCAGCGGGACTCGTCCGCGCGGCTGATCCGGCGTTGTCCGCACTCCAGCACGCGATCGTCCTCTCGAACCGGGTCATCCGCGAGGCGCGGGCGCAGACCCCGGCGCTCGCCGGCATGGGCACGACGCTGACAACGCTTCTCCTGAAGGACAAGCAGGCGTTCCTTGCCCATATCGGAGACAGCCGCGCCTATCTCCTCCGGTCAGGGGAATTCAAGCAACTGACGAGCGACCATTCACTCGTGGGAGAACAGGTCCGTCAGGGCCTGATCACGCGCGAGCAGGCGCGAACGAGCCCCTACCGCCACGTGATCACCCGGGCGCTGGGCATCGACGAGGAAGTCAGGATCGACCTCGCGAAACACCCGCTGCAACGCGGCGACCGGTTTCTCCTGTGCACCGACGGACTCACGGAAATGGTGGAGGATGCGGAAATCGCCGGGATGCTGTCTAGCTTGCCGCCCCGGGAGGCGGTGCAAAAGCTGCTCGTTGCGGCAAATGACCGGGGGGGCGTGGACAACATCACGGTAGTCGTGGCAGTGATCGCGGAGATCTGAATCTATGCAGAGACAGATAAAAGATGAATACAGAATCATCGGCGAGATCGGCTCCGGCGGCATGGCAACCGTATACAAGGCCGTCCAGAAGTCCCTTGACCGGCCGGTCGCCATCAAGGAGCTGAAGAAGGCATACCACGCCGACGCGCAGATCGTCCAGCGCTTCGAACGCGAAAGCCGGGTGGCCGCTTCGCTCCAGCATGAGAACATCGTCCACATTTACGACTACTGGAAGAAACCGGACTACGGCATCGTGATGGAATACGTGGACGGCGCCAACCTTGCCGACATTATCGAGAAAACCGGCGCCCTGCCCGTGGAGGTCGGCGTCATGATCGCGATCCAGGTCTGCGACGCCCTGGACTACGCCCACATGCGCGGGCTGATCCACCGGGACATCAAGCCGAGCAACATCATGATCAAGCGGAACGGCGAAGTGAAGCTCATGGACTTCGGCATCGCCCAGAGCAGGGGCCTCGAAGCTTTGACCTTGCCCGGCACGCTCATCGGGACCCCGTCCTACATGTCGCCCGAGCAGGTCCTCGGCCAGCCGCTCGATGTCCGGTCGGACATCTTCTCCCTCGGCATCGTGCTGTATGAAACCTTCACCGGCGTCAAGCCCTTTCTCGACGATTCCCGTGCGGTCACCGCCAAGATCGTGAAAGACAAGTTCGTTGCCCCGCGCCGCGTGAACAGCGAGATCCCCTGGGGCCTGCAGTGGCTTATCAAAAAGAGCCTGCGGAAAAAGCCCAAACGACGGTATGGGTCCGTGCTCGAAGTCCAGAAAAAACTCGGAAAGCGGCTGGCCGGCAGGACCACGAAAGCGGCGTCCCTCCAGCGGATCGCCGGCTACCTTGTTTCCATGAACGTGTTCGAGGCTGCGCCGGAGCAGGAGACCGTGCTGGTCCCAAAAGTGGCAAGCCGCGGCCCGAGGAGGGCCGCGATCATCGCAGCTTCGCTGGTTCTCGCGATGGCCGCCGGGGTTGCTGCATATTATTATCAATCAACAGTAATGCGTCTGATTGACCATCCCCCGGTCATTTTTCCGTCGCAACCGCAGGTTACGTCAAGGCCCTTGCCCACGATTCTTCCGAAGGATCACGAGGAGCTTGCCAGTTCTCCGGCAGGCACTTCGCAGCCGGCCTCTGCGCCTACCGCGTCAGTGATCGATAAACCGGCAATAAAAGAGCCGCAGGTGTCGTCGGAACCAACGCCGTCATTGGCGATTGAAAAGAAACAGGCGGGCGAGACGGGGAACAAAACCGGCAGCAAGAAACCGAAGCATAAGAAGAAAAGCAGTAAACGGAGCGGAATGTAGAAATTACTTTTAAGGGTTAGACAAGCACGGCCGGTTGGAGATGAGAAAATTCATCTTCGGCCGGCTTTTCTTTTGAGATTTTCACGCCGGGACACCCGGCGGGCATAGTTCGTTCGGCGAATGACAATCTGCTTGACATAGGGTAATAATGAGAGTATTTGAGAAGTGGAAAGATCAGGTAGGCCGAGGTCGCGGCAAAGCGAGTTGGGGCATGGGGCGGCGTAATTATAGATAACAGATTTCCACGACGCAACGGGTGCAACAACGTCCCGCACGTAGTCCGGTTCCCCAGCTAGGCATCCCGGTTGACAAGCGCACCGAATTGGAATCCGAACTCGCAACACTGA
>JAJYKN010000039.1 GCA_021788515.1 Nitrospirota bacterium
CGATCAAGGGCATGCAGCGCATCCGGGCAACGGTGCAGTCCACCGGGAAGAAGATCAAAGGCCTCGGCGAACGGTCCCTCGAAATCGGCGCCATCATCGAAGTGATCAGCGAAATCGCGACGCAGACGAACTTGCTGGCCTTGAACGCCGCAATCGAAGCCGCCCGCGCCGGCGAACAGGGCAAGGGTTTCGCCGTCGTCGCCGATGAAGTGCGGAAACTCGCCGAACGCGCCGCCCGCGCCACCAAGGACATCACCGGCCTGATCAAAGGCATCCAGGTGGAAACGAGCGAAGCCGTGACGGTCATGGAAGAAGGAACCCGCGAAGTGGAGGAAGGTACCAAGCTCGCCGACCAGGCCGGCGCAACCCTTCGTGAAATCGAACAGATCGTGCAACAGACCGCCACCCTCATGACGGACATTACCCGGGCGGCGGCCGACCAGGTGCAGTCAACCAAGAGCGTCGTGCATACCATGGACAACATTTCCGAACTGACGCAGGAAACGACCCACGGCGTCAAGGACACGGTGTCCACCATCAATAATCTTGCCGACCTGACGAAGCGCCTGAACGACGCCATCAACAGATTCAAGATCGGCAGGGAGCATCTTGCCGCAGCCCCGAGCGAGACCCCACTCCCCGCGCTGAACCAGTATCCGCAGGTAGCGGAGAACGTGACGACGAGCGATGAGGAGATCAAGCTCGGATTTATCGAATAAATACTATGGCGGGTCCTTTAGACAAATCGGGCATTATCGAGTTTTTTCTCGTCGAGGCAGGTGAGCATCTCCAAAATCTGAACAAGGGACTTTTGTCTCTTGAAAAGGACCCGGGCGACACCGCCATGATCGACGAGCTTTTCCGCGCTGCGCACACGCTCAAAGGTTCGGCGGCCATGATGGGGTTTCAGGGCGTCAGCGACGTGGCGCACAAGGCCGAGGACATGCTCGGCCAATTCCGCTCCGGCACCATTCCCATCTGCAAAGAAACACTCAACTTTCTTTTCGACAGCGTCGACGCCGTTAAGGTCATGGTGGACGGCGTGGCCGGCAACCAGCCCGAGGATGCCCTCGTTGTGGACAGCATCAGCCAGGCTTACCAGGACGTCGTCATGAGCATGCAGCGGACGGCAGCCCCTACCCAGTCGCAGGAGGATGAGTTATTCGGCGCCCAAGAGGAGTCGAAAGCGGGCACAGCCGGACGCGAAGACGATCTGGATATCGCCTGGGGAAAAGCCTTCGATGTCGACCGCCCAGAGGAGGGCTCCGTCGAGCCGCAGAACCCGGTGGCCGAGGAACCCTTGCCCGTGAGTCCGGCGAGCGCGCCGCAGCCAATGCCTTCGGCCGGTGTGCAGCCGCCCGTTCCGGCTCCCGCCCCGTCTTTTGCGCCGGACGTGACGCTCCAGCAGGAGCTCGAAGAGGCCAAGAAGGCCGGCATCCTGGAAAAGCGCGGAACCGGCAGGCGCGCCACGGACGCCGTCGATCTGGAAAAACAGTTTATCCGCGTCAATATCGACCGGCTGGATAATCTGATGAACCTGGTGGGCGAGATGGTCGTCAACCGCAACCGGCTTGCGCGCCAGGTCGACCTGATCAAGTCCCTGCGCGAGGAACTTGACTTCAGCCAGAACCGCCTGATCCACGAAATCAAAAAGTTCGAGGAAAAATATGAATATACGCTGACCGTGGAGTCCGCCGGCCTGAGCCAGCAAGCAGCCGCGCCGTCCACGGATTTCCTCGAGCTTGAGTTCGACCGTTATGACGACTTCAACCTGCTCTCGCGCAAGCTTTCGGAAATCACGAACGATACGAACGAGATCATGAACGAGCTTGCCGGGTTCTTCGACTCCTTCGAGCTCGACACGGCGCGCATTTCCACGATCACCACAAACCTTCAGAATGAGATCACCATGGCCCGCATGGTGGAGGTGGACAAGCTCTACCAGATGTTCCAGCGGCCGGTCCGTGACCTTGCCCAGGAGGAGAACAAACAGGTCAACATGGTGGTCTCGGGCGGCGAGACCAAGATCGATAAAACGATCTTCGAGATCATCTCCGATCCGCTCATGCACATGATCCGGAATGCCATTTCCCACGGCATCGAGAAGATGGACGAGCGCAAGGCGCTGGGGAAAGAACCGGCGGGCGCGCTCATTTTGAATGCGCGGCATGAAGGGAACAGCATCATCCTTCAGATCGAGGACGACGGCCGGGGGATGGACCCCGTGCTGCTCCGGAAGGCGGCCGTGGACAAGGGGTTCATGAACGATTCGGAAGCGCAGTCCCTCTCGGACCTCGACGCGATCAACCTGATCTTCCGCCCCGGTTTTTCCACCACCACAACGGTCAGTAAGGTCTCGGGCCGGGGCGTCGGCATGGATGTGGTCTCCACGCACCTCGCGCGCATCAACGGCAGGATCGAAATCAAAACGGCAAAAGGCGTGGGGACCAAGTTCGTCATCAGGCTCCCGCTTACGCTCGCGATCGCCCAGGCGCTGATCGTAAAACTCAAAGACCAGGAAATCGCCGTGCCCATGAACCTGGTCGAAGAGACGACGCGGTTTTCCTACAAGGATATCCAACAGGCCGCGGGAGAGGAAATGGTGAGCCTCCGCGGTTCGCTGCTCCGGCTCGTCAAGCTGAACGAACTGTTCGGGGTGGGCAAGTTCCCCAAAAAAGACGACACGTATCGCCACCCGACGCTGATCCTCGGCATGGCGGAGAAGAAGCTCGCCCTGATGGTGGAAGAGATCACCGGCCGCGAAGAAATCGTGGTGAAATCGCTGGGTGATTACCTGAAGGGCATCAAGCTTTTTTCCGGGGCAACGATCTCAGGCGAGGGCAACGTGCGGCTCATCCTCAACATTGCATCGTTGTTCGGCGATGAAGCGGCGGGCACGACCAAGGCCCGTGTGGTCACGACCAAAGAGGCCCCGGCGCCGGAAGTCGCGAAGCGGAAGCCGAAGGTGCTGGTCGTCGACGACTCCATCAGCATCCGCAAGTATGTTCAGCGTTTCCTTGACCGCACGGGGTATGATGTGGAAGTGGCGCCGGACGGTATGGAGGCGCTCAATATCATGGGCCGGATGAAATTCGATGCGGTGATCACCGACCTTGAGATGCCCGTCATGCACGGGTATGATCTCATGGCGGAAATGCGGAAGAGTCCGGAACTCATGAATATCCCCGTCATTGTTCTCACCTCGCGAGCAGGAGACAAGCATCGGCAGAAAGCCATCGACATGGGCGCCCAGGACTACCTGGTGAAGCCCTTCGAAGAACAGGAAATGCTCGGAGCTCTCAAAAAACTGCTGAGCCGCACCGCTTTGGCAGGTCGGGCATAACCCCCTAAAACTATATGGATGACCGGACGCGTTTTCTGATATTATCACTGGGCGGCGAGAGCTACGCGCTCCCTATTACGAGACTGCTCGAGATCATGGTGCCGCGCGATATCCAGAAAGACGCGAATTTGACCGCGATGTTCGAGGGGAAAATCGAGTTCCGGGGCAAACTGATTCCCGTGCTGAATATTAAAAAGATTTTTCAGCTCCCGGGAGCCCTCGGGGCGACCCTCCTGGTGGTCAAGAGCGTCAAAGGCACGGTTGGGCTCCTGGTTGACGCGGTGACGGAAATTATGGACACCGAGCAGAAACCGCTTCCGCTGCCGAAAGGCGTCATCAATCCCACCCTGCAGTATTACAGCGGGGCGCTCCGGTACAAAGAGAACATCGTTCTTCTCCTGAACGAAGACGGATTGCTGCCATGACGAGCAGCTATTTGACCTTTATCCTGTCGGGAAGATTATTCGGCGTGCGGCTCAGCGGAGCGATTGAAATTCTGCCCTGGCGCAAATCACGGCCGGTGCCGCTTTCCTATTCCTACGTCGAGGGGTTGATCGATTACCGCGGGACCCTGTATCCGGTCTTCAATATTGCACAGCGGCTCGGCCTGAGCAAGGCGGCGCCGATCGGGTTCACGGCTCTGGAGAAGGACCAGCCCGGTCCCGGCCAGAGCATCATCCTGCTTGAAGAAAAAAGCATCCCCTTCGGTATTATCGTGGACAGCGTGGTCAAGATGGCGAAGCTGGAGGACCCGTCCGCTGCACCTGCGCCGGAGAAGACGCCGGGGATAGAGCCGCAGTACGTAAAAGGGCTGGTAGTCGAAGACGATCAGGAAGTCATGATCCTCGATTTTGAAAGGTTGTTACATGCCGGTTAAGATTTTATTGGCGGACAAGAGCATCACCATCCAGAAAGTGGTGGAAATGCTTTTTTCCGGAAGAGACTATGAGGTCGCCTGTGTGAGCGACGGGGACACGGCCTTACACGAGGCTGCACGGGTGGTGCCCGACGTGGTGCTGGCGGACGTGGACCTGCCGCGTGTTGACGGCTACAGCCTGGCCGCACGATTGAAGCAGACGCCCGAGTTCGCACAGACGCCGGTCATCCTCATGATGAGCAGGGATGACACGTACGATGCCGCGAAAGGGATGCAAGCGGGAATTCTCGACCATATCGCCAAACCCTTCGAGTCGCAGGAACTTATCGGCAAGGTAAAAAAAGCGCTTGCCGCGGCTCCGCCGCGTCTCGTCGAACCTGCACCGCCGTCTCCGAAGCCGGCCGTGGTCCCGCCGCCTCCGCCAAAGCCGGCAGCAGTACCATCGCCACCGCCGCCGAAACCTGCTGCTGCGCCAAAACAGCCGACGCCGTCGGACATTTTCGAAATCATCCAGGAAGCGCCTACGCACGAGGAACTTTCGCGTATGACGGCGTCCCCGGCTGAGGAAGAGTCCGTCTATGAAGTAGAGCCGGAAGTCGAGGAGGTTGAAGAATCTCCGGCGCCGGAGAGCGCGACGGCGCTGCCGATCGGCGCCAAGGCCGTGGAAGAAATGCGCGAAGGCCTTGGATTGACCGAGCCTGCGGAAGAGCCGCAACCCGAGATTGTTTCCTTTGAAGACTTCGACCTGGCCATGGAAACGTCGCCGAAGACCGCTCCTCCTTCTGCTCCGAAGCCGGTTGCTCCCGCTCCCGCCGCCCCGCAGCAGCCGAAGCCGGAAGGAGCGCCGGCACAGCCGCCTACCGTGCCCGAACCTGAACTCCGGAAGATCGTGGAAGAGACCGTGGCACGGATGGCCAAGCAGGCTTTTGAAAAAATATCCGCTCCGCAGGCGGCAGTTCTGCCCGAGGGCGAACTGCGCAGCATGGCCGAAAAAACCCTCTCCAAAATGGCAGCGGACGTGTTCAAAGACATGCCTCCGCCGCCGATTCCGAAGATCTCCGATGACACCGTGAGAAGGGGGCTTGAGGAAGCGGTCTCGAAGATCGCCCGGGAAATCGCGCGGGACGTTATCGAGAAGGTCGCCTGGGAAGTGATCCCGTTGCTCGCCGAACAGCTGATCAAAGCGGAGATAGAACGACTCAAGGCGGAACCATAGCATTTCGGATTACACCCTGCACTCGCGCTAGGCGCTTGTAGGCGCGGGTGTAAACAGAATTCGGAATGCGGATTGCGGTCAACGTAGGGGACTTGTTCCCCTATTTTTTTATTTTAGACAGGTTGTTCAATACAGCAGTTGGACGCAGATGAACGCAGATATTCGCCGGTAAAACAAAGCAAAGAAAGAGACTTCGCCATGGTGAGTCTTATTTTAAATCTTTCTTTATCAGCGTTTATCCGATTTTATCTGCGTCCAAAATGCTTTTTATCGAAGTCAATAAAGCAAGGAGTCTTTTTGCATGTCCACCAAGGAATTGTCTAAGTCCTACGAACCGAAGTCAGTCGAGCAGAAGTGGTACGACGTCTGGCTGGAGAAAAATTATTTTCATGCCGATCCGAACGCCGGCGGCGTTCCTTTCTCGATCGTGATCCCGCCGCCGAACGTTACCGGCTCGCTCCACATCGGCCACGCGCTCAACTCCACGCTCCAGGACATCCTGGTGCGCTGGATGCGCATGTCGGGCAGGAACACGCTCTGGGTCCCGGGCACGGACCACGCCGGCATTGCAACGCAGAACGTGGTAGAGCGCCAGCTTGCCAAGGAAAATATCGACCGCCATGCGCTCGGGCGGGAGAAGTTCATCGAAAAGGTCTGGGAATGGCGGAAGGAGTACGGCGGACGGATCATCAGCCAGCTCAAACGCTTGGGCGCGTCCTGCGACTGGGAGCGGGAACGCTTTACCATGGACGAAGGCCTGTCCAAGGCCGTGCGCGAGGTCTTCGTCACGCTGTATGAAGAAGGGCTTATCTACCGCGGAGAGCGGCTGATCAACTGGTGCCCGAGATGTCACACCGCGCTCTCTGACATCGAAGTTGAGCACGAGGACGAAAAGGGCAAGCTCTATCACATCGCCTATCCGCTGTCGCACGATCACAACATCCGGCTCACGGTTGCCACGACGAGGCCCGAGACCATGCTTGGCGACACAGCAGTTGCCGTGCATCCGCTCGACCCGAGGTATAAAGACCTCATCGGCAAGACCATTGATCTTCCCCTGACCAACAGAAAGATCCCGATCATCGGCGATTCGATGCTCGTCGACCTCGAGTTCGGCACCGGCGCGGTCAAGGTCACGCCTGCCCATGATTTCAACGATTATGAGGCAGGCCAGCGCCAGAAGCCGGAACTTCCGCGCATCAAGATGCTCGATGACAAGGCCGAGATCCTTTCCGACATCCCGGACGTTCTTCCCGAGGTGTTGAAGCAGATCGCGGGCAAGCCGGCAAAGAAGGCGCGCGGCATGGTCGTGGAGCTTTTGCAGGCCCGCGGCCTCCTGATCAAAACGGACGATCACGCCCATTCCATCGGCAAGTGCTACCGCTGCAGGTCCGTGGTGGAACCCTATCTTTCGCCCCAGTGGTTCGTGAAGACCGGCCCGCTTGCCGGGCCGGCGATCAAAGTGGTCGAGGACGGCGGCGTGCGGATCGTTCCCAAGGGTTGGGAGAACACGTACTTCGAATGGATGAGGAACATCAAGGACTGGTGCATCTCGCGCCAGATCTGGTGGGGCCACCGCATTCCGGCCTGGTACTGCGATGATTGCGGGACCATCACGGTCAGCCGCACCGATGCCGCAACATGCAGCAAATGCGGGAGCAAGAATATCCGCCAGGAGACCGACGTGCTCGACACCTGGTTCTCCTCAGCGCTCTGGCCGTTCTCCACGCTCGGCTGGCCGGACGAGACCAAGGAGCTTTCCGTCTACTACCCCACCTCGGTCCTGATCACGAGCTTCGACATCATCTTTTTCTGGGTCGCCCGCATGATCATGATGGGGCTCCACTTCAGGAAGGAAGTTCCCTTCAAGGACGTCTACATCCACGCCCTCGTGCGCGACGCTGAAGGCCAGAAGATGAGCAAGTCCAAGGGCAACGTCATCGACCCGCTCGTGATGATCGACGAATACGGCACCGACGCCTTCCGGTTCACGCTTGCGGCATTTGCGGCCCAGGGCAGGGACATCAAGATGTCCACGGAGCGCATCGAAGGCTACCGGAACTTCGCGAACAAGATCTGGAACGCGAGTCGCTTCGTGATGATGAACCTGGAGGAAGGGTTTGTTCCCAGCACCGACCTGATGACTTCCGACTCGTCCCTCTCCGACCAATGGATCCTTTCGCGCCTGAATTCGGTCGCACAGGAGGTGCAGGCCGCTCTCACCGAGTACCGGTTCAACGATATTGCCTCGACGCTCTACCAGTTTATCTGGCACGAGTACTGCGACTGGTATCTGGAGCTGTCCAAGCCGGCACTGTACGAAGAAAAAGGATCGGTTTCCAGGAAAGCGACACAGACTGTGCTCGCTCATGTCCTCGAAACAGCCCTCAGGCTTCTACATCCCATCATGCCGTTCATCACCGAGGAAATCTGGCAGACGCTGCCGGAAGCAACTAGGGTCAAGGGGCAAGGGGCAAGGGTCAGGAGTGAATCAATCATGGTGTCGCCCTATCCTGAAGCGGACACGAAGCTGATCAATCCCGGGATCGAGCGCGATATGCAAATGGTCATGGACCTGATCCTGGCCATCCGGAACATCCGCGGCGAGATGAACATCACGCCGTCCCTGCAGATCAAGGCGATCGTCAAAGTGGAAAAGAAAGAGATGGGCGAGCACCTGGAGAAGAGCGCCGGGTACGTAAAAACGCTGGCGCGCCTTGCCGAACTGAGTATCGGCGTCGATGAGAAAAAGCCCAAGGCAGCCGCAACCGGCGTGATCACGGGTGCGGAAGTGTACGTTCCGCTTGAGGGCATCATCGACCTGGCGCAGGAGCGCGACCGGCTCCAGAAGGAGATCGCGAAGATCTCCAAGGACATCGACGTATTCTCCAACAAACTT